>JAUVCD010000549.1 GCA_030590865.1 Myxococcales bacterium
AAGGTCGGGTTAGGGACGCGCCGGCGGAGCAGCCGCGCCGCACCGGCTACAAACAAAGCCGCCAGGCCAACGCAACCGCTCGAGAAATCGGTAACGTGCCGATTCGTCCTTCAATGCTGCGCGCATCTGGGTGACCCGCCGGAACGAAGCCACGTGCATCATCTGGGAGGCACGGGCGATTTCGTCCCAACTTGGGTAGGCCCCTCCGACCAGGGGACGGAGAGCGTCCGGGAGTCTCCCGCCGGCAAACTCCGGTGCGCTCGACTCTGTTTCCCTCGACTCTGTCTCTCTTGGCTCTGTTTGCTTTGCTGAGCAGCTGCGTTTGGCCATACCGATCCCGAGGTCGCCCTGGCTGGCGACTCCTCCCAATTGTGGTGGTGCGGTGCCCGTCCGTCTCGCCCGCAATCCTCCCCTGGTATCGCAATGACCGTACCAACCGCCCGTCGCCCCACCGAGACCTGCAACTCAGTAGAAACCCTGAGAATATTCCTCGGCGCCGCAACTCGCTATTTGAACAGCGCTCATGCGTTGTGTTCATGTTCTGGATCAGCACACAGACAATGATCAGATCGTGAACACTCTGTGCACCTGACAACCTTCCGCGACCGCCCTTCGCACGGTGGTGGTTAGGAGACGGTGGTGGTTGAGAGACAGTCCCCGCTGCAATGTCGATGGCAGGCTCCAACGAAGGATGTGCCGCTGGCTCAAGCTGCCGGCGCCACGTAGCATGAAAGAACTGCCATGCGGACCGTCCTTGCGATTTCCATGCTCGTCCTCGCACCACTGGCACTGATCACCTGTGACGACGACACCGAGACCAGAGCCAACCCGGGAGGTGGAGGTTTCGGCGGCGGTGGCGCCGGTGGGACAGAAATCTGCGACGCCGAACTCATCTACGATCCGCTGGCAGGCAACCTCGACATCTTTCCAGACGATCTGTTCACCCGAGACGAGGCAACCCCCACGGGACTCATGGTGCACACGATCCCCGGCGAGACCATCGTGCTCTCAGCGTCAGGCGAGCAGTTCAGCCAGGTGTTCGTCGATCTATCGACCCTCGATGGCTTCGGCACCACCGCGGCACTGGTCATGCAAACCAACGCGCCCCTAGACCCAGACAGCCTGCCAACGCCGGTGGCCAGCACTGAGGCGGAGGCCACCGTGCTGGTCGTGGCTCTTCCCCAAGACGGTGATCCCGAGCTGCTGCCCTTCGAGTGGCAGCTGGTACCCGAGAGCCCTGGCGATCCGCGGACCACCCTCATCGTGTCGCCACTGGCACCGCTGGCACCACAGACGCGGCACGCCTTGGTGATGACCAAGGGCGCCCGCACCGAATCGGGCGGTTGCGTCGCACCGTCACCCACCATGGCCGAGCTGCTCACCGGCGAGGCAACCGATCCACTGCTCCTGCGCCTGGCGGACCGCTACACCGAGCTGTCAGACGCACTTGGGCAGCTGGGCGTAGCGAGCGAGCTCAGTGATCTGTCGGCCGCTGCGGTCTTCACCACCCAGCACACGGTCGAGGACAGCACCGCCATCGCCACAGCCATCCGCGAGGCGCCGGTGAGCTACAGCGCCCTGGACAATTGCACCGATCCTGGCGGTGACTTCTTGGTGTGCGAGGGCGAGCTGACGGTCAGCGACTTTCGCGTCGACGGCCATCACGTCGACGACAGCGACCTCAATCCCCAGGGTAGCTACGCCCTGAGCGTCACCACCTATTTACCGAAGACAGGCTCCCCGCCCTACCGCACCATCGTCTTCGGCCATGGCCTCAATGGGGACCGGCATCAGGCCGAAGGGCTCGCCGACTTCGCCGCACCCCATGGCTACGCCACGGTGGCCATTGATGCGGTCAAGCATGGTGACCATCCAGATCAAGCGACCGGCGGCTTGCCAGGAGCCACGGTACTGGAGTTTTTCGGGCTGAGCCTGGGATCCACCCCGATAGATGGGCTCGCCCTGCGAGACAACTTCCGGCAGTCCACCTACGACAAGCTGCAGCTGGTCGAAATGTTACGTGCCGGCGTCGACGTGAACGGCGACACCACGATCGACATGACGGTCGACAATCTGCTCTATCTCGGAGTGAGCCTGGGCGGCATCATGGCGCCTGAGTTCTTGGCCTTCGTGCCTGAGGTGCAGATCGCCATCCCGATCGTGCCTGGCGCTCGAGTCGTGGACATCATCAAGAGCAGCGACCAGTTTGCCCTGGTCATCGACCTGATGGCGGGTCAAGCGACGGTCGGGGAGATCGCCCGCTTCTTCCCAGTGCTGCAGACGATCGTCGATCGAGGCGACGCCGGCGCCTACCTAGACCACGTGGTGACCCGGCGGCTGGCCGGCTTCGACAGCCAGCGGCCCCAGGTATTGATGCAAATGGTGCTCGACGACGACACGGTCCCCAACCCGACCAACCTATTCTTCGCCCGAGGGCTGGGAGTGCCCCACGTGGGCGACCCATTGCTTCCGATTGGCCTAATCCCCCATGAGCCCAGCCTGCCAGTGAGCGGCAATCTGGACGCAGATCACACCGGTGGCGTGTTCCAATACGACATCGTCTTCGACGGCGCCGGACCGGACACCGTGGCGGCGACCCACTCCAACGTGGCGCGCAACGCGGTAACGCAAGAGCAAATCCTGCATTTCTTCGCGACCTATTACGCAAGCGGCGTTGCCGAGATCCTCGACCCCTACGTGACCCTGGGCATCAAACCCTGAGCCCCTGGTAGAGCACCAGGACCCCGCAGTCCCTGGGCGCCTACCGTGGCGGCGGGAAGTCGCCGATGCAGACGGCGACCTCGAGAATGATATAGAGCAGCGCCCGCTCCTGGGTCATGAGCGTCTCCACGCCCCAAGCCTCGGTGTGATAGGTCGAGAACAGGGCGCGGCCGCAGCCATATTGGAAGCTCGTGGTGCAAGGACGCAAGCCGATCCCAGGCACGTCACCACTCACCCACACCGTCGGCGTCAGGGTGTCTTGCTCGTTGTCCTCGTTCGGTGCGGTGTAGGCATTGACCTGGTCGACGACGGACCAGTTGTCCTCCAACGTGAACTGCGTGATCCCCTGCACGGCGAGCCACTCGGAGAGCCCGGGATCGTTGACCGTTGCGGGCGCGTCGTAGTGGAAGCCGTCAGCGTCGTCGAAGCCACCCATGTCGCCCAGCCAATTCAGTGGCATCTCGGGATCGAAGGCGCGGCGCAGGATGTCGTAGGAGTAATCGGTGGCATAGACCCGGCCACCGGCCTGAACATAGTTGCGCAGGTTGTTGTAGACCGACGGATCCAACAAGTAAGAGTTGGGCCAGCTGTCGGTGCACGGGAAAAAGACGATGTGATAGTTCGACAGGGTGGTCTCGTAGTCGGTGAGCAGCTGGCTCCCCGGGGGCTTGCCGCTGTCCTCGTAGATGTCGAACGGTTCAGTGCCGGGAATCAGGTTGCCCGTCGAATCCACTTGCCCGAGGCCGAGCTTGGCTAGGCTGTCCTGGATATCGTCCCAAATGCCGTAAGAGACGGCGATCCGTGGAATGTAGTCGCCTGCCGCCTCGTCGGTGTGGTTGGGCAGGGTGGTCGACTGGGCGTCGACCTGAATTGTCGCCCCCTCGTCGGCAACATGAATGGACCGAGTCCGCCTGAAGGTGCCCTTTTGAACCACCAGGTTCCAGTCGCCGACCGTAGGAACGCCGACGATGAAGGATCCGTCGGCCTCGGACAGGGTGTGATGCACGTTGGCCGGGATGTCGACGCACTTGGAGCAATGGACCTTCTGCGGGATCGGGTCTGGCGTGCCCTGGGTGGTGTAGACCAAGGCGCCGCTGATCGGGATGGTCCCCTCAGGTGCGTAGACCTTGCCCTGCAGATAGGCGACTGCCGGACCGGGTCCACTGCCGCCATCCTGGCCGGCATCGAGGCTCAGCCCGCCACCACTGCCGCTGCTCGTCGATCCGCTGCTGCTCGACGGAGAGTCATCGAGCTCGCTCGAGCTCGCGGAGCACGCGCCGATCCAGGCAAACGCGAGGCAGGCGATCACGACGGTGACCCCATGAGTCGTCCTGGACCATGAGCTCGGCGCAAGGGCCCAGCGCGCAGCAGAGTGCTTGGTCGTTCGGTCCGCAAGTGTCCGGTGTCGCTGAGACATAAGCCAATCCTCCCGCAGGCGCCGCTTCAGTCGGCGCTCCACCCTATAAACACAACTGAAACCTTCGGTGCCGTCAACCTCAGACCGATGGCGCGATGGTGATCCGCTCAGTCCCCGCAGAGCAAGGGGCGCTCGTTTTGATAGTACTCAGCGGCACGACTGACGAAGTGCCCGCCATCTGTGGCAGGCGTCGTCATGCATCCCGCGCCGGCTCCGAAGGCCACACCCAGGGCACCCCCTGCGGCGAAGCGCTCTGGGTGATCGAAAACGTAATCGACCCGGTTGTCTTCGTACTGGTCGCAGACGTTGGGGAGGCCCATGTGACCGTAGGGCACCTGCCACCATAGCGGTGCCAGATCGAGGCCGTTGCCTAGCGCTTCCACCCACTCGATGGCCCGAGCAAAATGGGGCAAGGTGACGTCAGTCGCGTCCCACCAGCGGTCGTTGAAACCAGCGTCGCGGTCACTCATCTCCACGACGATCAGAGCGCCCTGATCGGCACCGAGGGCTTGCATGAAGCTAGCGGTCTGCTGGGCGTGGCCGACCACGTCGAGCTGCGGGTCGTCACTCGACAGCGCATCGGCGCCGGCGCCCCAGGCCGAAGCGTGGAAACCGATCAGCACGTGGGGAGCCACCGTCTCGGCGATGGCGATCAGGCAGCGCGCCAAACCGCCAAAGGTGTCGGGCAAGCCGGCACAGGCAGGCTCCCCGGCGGCACTCAGTGCCACGGGGAGGGTCTCTGGATCGTCGGTCAGCTGCTGGCCATACCCCCATAGATCAGGCTCGAGGTGCAGGATGGAGGGGATGGACGGATCCTCGGCCATGACCTCGCACAGGAACCTGAAGTCGGCCAGATAGGCAGACACCCGAGCGCCATCAGTGAGCGCGGCGATCTCCGGCTGGCCTTCCACATCCCCGGCTACCGAATACCAGATGTAGTAGCTGATCATCGGGACCGCGCCGCCCTGGGCCGCTTCTGCCAAGAAGTCGGCGACGAAACGGCCCGGCGGATCCTGGTCATATTGCCAGCAGCCCCACCAGGCACAGCCCTCGTTGTTGGCACAAGAGGCGCCATCGACGGTGCAGCCGGTCGCACAGCTGCTGCAAGGGCCACCAGTGGGCACGTTGCCAGCCAGGTATTGGTAGCGAAGGTCGAAGGGTTCGGCTGTAAAAGCTGAATCGTCCATCGATCCGCCGATCAGCAAGTGATCCCGGCCGAGCGCAGTACCCAGCGCGGCCGCCGGGCAGCCAGCCGTCGCGGCACCGCTGCCGCCTCCCCCTGTGTCACCCCCTGAACCACCACTCCCACTGCTCGTTCCGCCTGCGCCTCCGGTCCCGCCTCCGCTGGTCGTAGCGGCGCCGGTTCCCCCATCACCATCGTCTTCAGAGCAGCCAAGCGGCGGAAGGCACAGGGCCACGAGGGACAACAGCCACGGCGCGCAGCGGAGAGGATGGCTCATTACCGGATAGTACCAGCGAAATGACCCCTGAACCCCCTAGGCCACCGGCCCGCACACACCGGCAACCCTGACGGGCCGTGCTACCAGGTGCTCCCCGGCGTCGGTCCGAGGTATGCTTCCGGCATGCGCTTCAGTGCCTTGGCCTGCTGTCTGTTGCTCGTTAGCTGTGGCACCGACTTCACCGGCGACGAGGGCCAGGGTGGCGACGACGGGACCGGTGGTAGCTCGACCAGCAGCGGTACCGGCGGAAGCACGACCGCTTCGGCCGGCTGCTCCGACGGCTCGCGCGAGCTGTTCACCGACCTGACCACCCAGCCCGACATCGCCGGTTGCGAGGGCGGCTTCTCGGTGCCTGGGGTCACCACTCCCGCGTCGAGAGAGCTGCCCTGCAACCGTGAGGCGGGCAACAACAGCGAAAATGCGACCGGGGAGGGCTGCTCGGTGGCTGATCTCTGCGCGGTGGGCTGGCACGTCTGCGACAGCGACGCCGACGCGGCTGCCAGCCTCAAGGGCACCAAGACCTGCCCAACGACAGCCCAACCCACGTTCTGGATCACCAGACAGGCCACGGATGGCTCCAAGCAGTGCGTCACCGGCGGCGTGAACAACGTCGTGGGCTGTGGCACGTCGGTCGGTGAGCCGGCCCAACAGAGCTGCACGCCCTTGAACAGGATGATGCTGTTTTCCCATTGCGACGCGCTCACCGCCTGGGACTGTGGAACGGCCACCGAGGGCGCCAACGAGTCGCAGGTCGTGACCAAATCGGCCTACAATCAAGGCGGCGCACTGTGCTGCCGAGACCAATAGCCGCGGCGACCCTAGATCAGCTGGGGCCTCGATTGGCCCGCCTGGGTGACCGGTCCTGTTTGATTCGACTCGTTGCTCTGGGCGGGGGGCTCTGCGATGATGAGAGGTTCTTGGATGTGCGCCACAATTGCGGCGCCTAGCTTGGAGGGTGTGCATGCTTCGCACGAGACTGTTGGTCCTCGGCATCGCTAGTGGCGTCGCCGGTTGTGCTCTGATGATCGCCGGCGGCTGCAGCAG
>JAUVCD010000197.1 GCA_030590865.1 Myxococcales bacterium
GATCGGTGGTTCGTAGGCGGTACAGTTGGGTGGCCGTCACGGCCGCGAAGTAGAGCCACTCGCCCTGTCGATCGAGGGCGATGGAGTCTACCCCTGGCCGCAGGCTGAACAGGCGAGCCACCGTCATCGGCTCGCCGTCGACGGTCATGATGTAGGGTTCTGCGGCTACCGATGGGTGACCCTCGAGCACTCGACGGGCGCGGCTCTGCTGGACGTCGTAGACGATGAGTGCCGGGCTCAGCCGCAGGATGCTGGCCTCGGCGATGTAGATCCGCTTGCCATCCGGGTGGACCGCCAGATCGTTCAGGTGAGAGCCGAGCGGCGCGGTGGCGCTCGAGAAGTGGTGTTCTCGAACCAGCCTGTTCGAGTTGAGATCGAAGGCGAGCAGCTTGGCATCCCCACGGCCGTGGTCGGCGTTATCGAGCACCCACAAACGGTTCTGTCTGTCGATGCGCAAGCCCAGGGGAGTGTCGAGCCAGGGGCCGTCGGCTCGCTCATCCTGAAAACTCGAGTTGGGGTAGGGGACCGGGCGCCCGTCGACCAGCTCGGCGAGCTTGATGGAAGGTGAGGCGCTGGGGTGGAAGGTGAAGAACACGCGACCGGTCGCGCTGACGGCGATATTGCCTGGTGGGGCGGCCAGCTCGGCCACGACCTCGATCGCCGACTCGGGCAGGCTGGGCTCACCGCTTCGGTCGGGGAAGGGCTCGCCGCCGCCATAGCGCAGCCGCACCCAGCCGAGCATCGCCGCTAGGACGAGCAGCGCGATTACGGGTCCGCGCAGCCAGCGCAAGCTCCGGGCCCTGGCCTTCGGCCTCTCTTGGGAGTGACTGCCTTGCTGGTCTCGCGTCCCCACCTCGCACCTCGCTCCTCGCCAGATGCCATCATGCCTGACCATTGCCAGGGGCGATATCAGCCAAACTGAGACAGGTGGACAATCATGGCCTCACTGGATCCAATGTGCACCACTGAACCACCTAGGCACACATAGTGCCACATTTGGGTGCCTGATTAGCGTCAGCCTGATTTCAACACCTTGGAGCCTGTCGGGGGATGTAGGTTTAGGTGGTCCGCTCCTTGCTACTGTACTGCCTCGGAAGAGGAACCGACCGCTTCGGTGGTCACGAAACGGGGTGCGACAGTGTTGAGTGCAAAGAATATCCGCCCGCTGATCATGGTGTTGGCCGTCGCGGCGGTGCCTGTCTTCCTCACCGCAGCCTGTGGCGGGTCCGCCCCGGACAGCGAAGTCGACGATGACGACGACGACGACAGCACCGGTTCCAGCAGTAGCTCATCCGGCGGCAGCGCAGACGGCATCTGCCTGATGAACAACTGCGACAGTGACGATCAGTGCGGCGGCTGCAGCGACAACCGCACCTCCTGCCTCGTTGCCGAGAACCGGTGCGTGGCCTGCGACCCGGTGAGCGGCATGGGATGCTCCGACGGCGAAAGCTGCACCTCCTACGGCATCTGCGCTCCAGCCGGTCAAATCTGCCCGACTGACGAGCACGGCGATCCACAGATCAACTGCAGTCAGAACGCGGACTGCCTCGCATGCAGCCCCATGCACCAGATCTGCGACACCACCACCGGCCAGTGCCAGGCCTGCACGGGCACCAACACCGCTCATTGCCTTCAGTCTGACATCTGCTTGGACGGCGAGTGCTCAGCCAAATGTCCTGGCTCCTGTACCACCGACAACGACTGCAACCAGTGCGGTGGGCCGGGCAACGAGGCTCATGCCTGCAATGCACACCAGTGTGCCGAGTGCTCTGACACCTTCCCTTGCCCAGGCGGGCTCGAGTGCGTGGCTGGCAGCTGCATCCCCCAGTGTGGGCTCCCTGGCCCAGTGTCTGGGGACTGCCTCGCTAACGAAGACTGCATGTACTGCGGCGACGGCAACTCACCTGGTCAGTGGGACTGCAAGAAGCCTGTCAATCACAACGAGCCGACCGACCACGGGACCTGTGGACCCGCGGCCACCGGTTGCTCCGACCTGGGAAGCAACGTAGCCGTGCTGCCCGCCCCCTGGGACCAGGTGACCAACCTCTGCTCCGGCGACAATGACTGCAACGGCGTGGGCATCAACTACAACGTCGGCGCGATGATTCGCGACCTGGTGGGTGGTCCGGAGCTCGACCTCGGCTTCCACAAGGTTCCGATTAACGATGCCAACGTCACCTACGCCATGGGGACCTGCGCAGACATCACGCTGACTGAGAACATCAGCTGTGGGGTGTGCGTGCCCTGCGAGGTGGACTCGGACTGCCAGCCCATCGCGATCGACCCCCTGATCTCGACCCTCTTTGCTGGTGACGCCTTCGCCCAGATTGCCGGTGCCCTGCTCATCGACCTGCTCTACGGCGACAACCCGGACCATGACCTCAATTTCTACTGCCAGCCCGTGGCAGCCGGTTATGGCGTTTGCGCCCCTTGCTCCAACCCCTTGCAGACTTGTGGACAGAACCAAGGTGGCGGCGGCGGCGACACCAACACTTGCGACCACAGCCCTTGTGAGTCAGGTAGCGCGCTGAGCGCCAGCTGCGACACTTGCGCCGCCTCGGTCTGTGCTAACGACCCCTACTGTTGTGACACCGCCTGGGACTCGGTCTGTGTCAATGAGGTCGCCCAATACTGCGGAACCAACACCTGCGACGGCGGTGGCGGTGGCGGCGGCTGCACCCACAGCGAGTGCGCGGCAGGCGATGCCTTGGTCGCCTCGTGCAGCACCTGCGCGACCGCGGTCTGCGCAGCTGACCCCTATTGCTGTAGCACCCAGTGGGATTCGGTCTGCGTCAACGCGGTCGACCAATACTGCGGCTCCAACACTTGCGGTGGCGGTGGTGGCGGTGGCTGCGCTCACAGCGAGTGCACCTCAGGGGACGCACTGATCTCGACGTGCAGCCCCTGCGCCACGGCAGTTTGCCAGCAGGACTCCTACTGTTGCGACAACGAATGGGACTCTCTCTGCGTGGACCTCGCGATCAACTCGAGCTCCTGCAGCTGTTAGCTTCCAGCGCTCCCGAGATTAGCGTCTGCCCGTTGGGTGTGAAGTGCGCTCGCCCAGCTCGCCGAGGAACTCGTCGACTGCTTCGGACTCAGGGTCTTCACGCTTCGCTCGCCGGGCCCACATCTTCGCGGTCTTCTCGTCCCCTTGGGTATAGGCGATGCGCCCTTGGCGTAAGAACGCCTCCGACCGGCTGATCGGGCAATCGGTGTCGAGCAGGGTGATGGTGCGCAGGGTCTTGGCGGCAAGATCCCACTGCTCCAGCTCTTCGGCTCGATCAGCCAGCGCTGCGGCCACCTGGCCATTCTTCTTGTTGCGCAGATGGGCCTCCATCAGCATCTTGAGCTCAGCGGCGCCATCGTCGATGGCCGCGGCGACCTGGGCCTTGCGATGATAGACGAGGCACATCTCTGGGGTGCGTCGCCCGCGGCCCGCCTCGATGACCTGATCGAGTAGCTCGGTCGCGTCGTCGAACCAGCCGGCGAGGATATAGGCGTCAGCGAGTGAGGCCGTTACGTTGGCGTCTGCAGGCGTCAGCTCGAGCGCCTCCCGCAGTGGGGGCACCGCTTCCGGAGCCTTGCCCAGCTCGACGTAGAGTTGGCCTGCTTTCATCAGCAGCTCAGCCTTCTCTGCAGGGGCCTCGGTTTCGGCGGCGTCGTCCACCAAGAGTGAAGCGAGTTGCTCCTGGTCCCCAAGATGCACGTAGATCTTGCGAAGCTCAGCCCGAACCTGGGGGCTCTGCGGTTGAGCCGCGCGGGTGAACTCCAAGCCTTCGCGGGCGCCTTCTGGCTCACCGAGCTCGTGAAAAGCGTGAGACAGCGCCAAGGCAGCGTCGATCTGGGCGGCATCGGTCTCGATATTGACCAGTCTGCGGCAGGTGTCAGCGACCGCTTGCCAGCGCTCGTCGGCCGTATCGATGTCCCGCAGGCGACGTAGCGCCTCGACGTCGTCGCTCGCTCGGTTCGTCCAGGACGTCAGCAGCTCTGATGCCTCAGCCCGCTTGCCTTGAACGAGCATCATGTCGATACAGCGCAGCGTGTGTTGGCGCTCCGCCGGCTCGTCTCCGGCCATGGCAGCGATGTCGAGCCGGTGATTGAGCACCGCCTCGAGATCTTCAGCCACGGCTTCGGGGTCGATGGCGAACCCCTGTTCCAGGTCGACTAGCGCGCCGTCGAAATTCTCTGCGGCGGTGTAGAGCGCGGCGCGACCGAGAAGCAGCTCGAGCCGCATGGTCTCGTCTTCCGTTTCTTCGAGGGGCTGGGACAAAGTCGCGATAGCCCGTTCGTGATCCCCTGCTGCGCTCAGCGTGGTCGCCAGCTCGGCGCAAAGCGCGCCGTTGTTGGGGGTCTGCTCGAAGGCTTGGCCCAGCAGCTGGGACGCCGTCACGGCGTCTTCGAGCTGGTCGCGATGCACCAAGGCGGCCTCTCGCAACAAGGCTGCCTTGCCCTCAGGATCTTCACTTCGGCTAGCCGCGTCGATCAGGCTGTCGGCCAGGCCACGGAAGTCGCCTCGGGCACGATAGCGCTCCTGCAAGAGCGTTCGTATCGCCTCATTGTCCGGTGCCCGTTCTGCGCCCAGCTGCAGTACCCGCAGGGCGGCCTCTTCGTCATCCAGCGCCTCGACCATCTCGACGAGCACCAGCGTGCGCGGTCCAGCGCTCTCGGCGGGCTCGACCTTGATGAGCGTCTCGGTCAGCTCGGCGCGCTCCCGCGGATCGTCCTCGTCACCCAGTCGCTCTAATAGCGCCCGCAGCAGATCTTCGTCGGTCGGTGCGGCCCGCAAGGCACGGCGCAGGATTTCCAGCGCCTCGTCCCGATCGGTGCTTTCGACTCGCGCCGCCAACTGCAGGGCAGAGGCCTTGATGGCGCTCTCGTCCTCCCGCTCTTCAGCAGCTTGGAGCTGCTGGCGAAGCATGTCGACCAGCTCTTCGGTTCGGCCGGTGCGCTCCAGGTAGCTGACCAGCAAGCTCTGTGCTTCCTCGTGTTGCGGATCGGCGACTAGCACTCGTTGCAGCACCTCGACCGCATCCTCGGCGCGGCTCTCACTACCGAGATAGGCCGTCGCCAGAGCGACGCGCAGGGCACTGCGATCGCCCTGCTCCTCCAAGCCGTCCAGGGTTTCTGCGACCATTTGCTCCAGTTGCTCGGTGTCGCCGAGCTTGGCGTAGATCACCGCCAGGGGCTCCCAGGTCTCCCGTCTCGTTGGCGCGCGCTCGAGGAGGCGCTCGTAGAGCTTGGCCGCGAGGGTCAGGTCGCCATCGGGTTGGGCGGCCATGTCGGCCACTCGTTGGCTGAGCTCGAACACCGGCTCGAGCTCGGCGACCTCGGCGGCGTCGCTCAGCCACTTGACGGCTCCTGCCAGGTCACCAGCGACCATCCGTCGATCCGCCAGACCGAGCAGGGCCCAGTCGACTCGTTTCAGATCGTCGGCCCGGTTCAGGCTTTGTCCGATCTCGGCGGCCCGCAACATGAGCGCCTCGGCCCGTTCCAGCTCTTCGAGCTCGATGGCTTTGGTCACCGCCTCGTGGGCTTGTTCGGGGGTGCTCGTCTCGTGCTCGGCGCGCCGTTCGAGATAGTGCAACAGCCTGCCATCATCTTGCGACTTGCGTGCCACCTGTTCGTAGAGGTCGAGGAGGCCAACATGGTCCGGGTTCCGCTCGCAAGCATCGCTCAATATCAAGGCCGCCCGTTCGGCCTTGAAGCTGTCAGCCAGAGCGGTCGTCATCGACTCGAGCCCTTCGTCGAGGGTCTCCGCCGTGGCGAGCCGCACTTCGGCGATGCGGTAGAGTGCATCGGCCCGCGTGTCTGCTTGGTCCTCGCCGAGGCTGGCGAGCTCGCCGAGCAGTAGCATCTGCTTTTCCGAGTCGCCGGCTGCGCCAGCCACCCTCGCCTGAGCGCGCCACACATCCACCTTGCGCACTCCGGTGGCTTCGGCTTGCTCATAAAGCTCTGCGGCGCGCCCGAGATCCTCGCGCTCCTTCTCCAAGACCTCTCCGAGGCGCAGGAGTAGCTCGCACCGAACGTGGGCGCTCGAGTCGGCGCGCTCGTCGGTGAGCAAGGTCTCGACCACCGAAACGTAGCGGTCCAGCTTGTCGAGTCGTGCGGCGTGATCCCACGCCGCCTGGTGATGGATCGGCGAGCTGGGATCGGTCTTGATCGCCTCGAGGCGGGCAGAGAGGGCCTCGTCTTGGCGATCGAGCGCCGAGTCCAGCACCTCGCCGAGCTCGCCGTAGATCTGGCCCCTCTTGTGGGCCGCCTGCACGTAGCCAAGTCGCGCGTTGAGCACCCGATGGAGGAGCTCGAAGTCCTCGGTTTCCCGCAACCGGGACTGGATTCGTGGCGCTTCGAAATCGTTCTGAGCCAGTGATTCGAGCACCGACTCGATGAGCTCGCTGGCCTTGTCCTCTTCTTCGCGATCCGCGGAGATTCGAGACAGCTCGAGCAGCACCTCGGTGGGCCCGAGGGGCAGCTGTGCCGGGTCATCCTCCCGGCGCACCGTGACGAGCAGCGTGCGATAAGCGCGCTCGGCGCGACTGAGCTCACCTGCGTCTCGGGCCATCTCGGCGAGGGTCTTCAGAATGGTCGCATTGCCGGCGTCCATCCGCGAAGCCGTTTCGAGTTGGTCGAGCGCTTCGGCGGTTTCCCCTTGAGCATGAGAGACCCTGGCGACCTGCAGATGCGCTTGTGCTCGCTCGGGCGACCGTCGGCGGCCGTAGTCCTTGATGAGGCTCTCGAGCAGCTCTTTCGCTTCATCGAGCTCACCTGCCGCCCGGAGGCCTTCAGCGAGCAGCGTGCGAAGCTCGCGATCGTCACTGGCGATTTCCACGGCCCTCCGAAGGGCCGCCACCGACGCCTCGGGAGTCTTCAGACGAGTGTGGTAGATCTCCGCTGCTTCGCGGGCGTAAGCCAGAATGTTCCGCTCATCCGCTACATTCAGGGCAGCCTTGGTGAGGGTCTGTCCCAGGGCTTCCCAGTTCTTGGCGGTGCGGTACGAGCCGAGCAGCAGCTTGCGCACCTCGGCATTGCGTGGCGCCTCGTCGAAGGCGGTGCTCAGCGACTCGATGGCCGCTGTTTGCTGATCAGCCTCAATCTGCGCGTGGGCCAGCTTGAGACGCACGGCAACCCGGTTCTCCTCGGTGGTTGTCTCGAGGCGTCGTTCTAGCCACATGGCGGCCTGGGCAGGCTCGTTCCGTTCCAGGTGTAAGCGTGCCAAGGCATCGATGGCATTGTTGGACGGGGTCAGCAGCACGACTCGGGTGTGAGCCGCAATGGCTCGGGCGTGGTCGCCCAGTGGTTTTTCGGCCAAGGCGGCGACTCGGGACCAGAGCTTGGCCCCATCGCCGGGGCGCTCCAGGCTCTCGAGCCGGCTTGCCTGTTCGGTCAAGATGTCGGCGAGTTCGTCGTGGCGACCCCGCTCGTCGAGCACGTTGGTGAGCTCGTCGAGAGATGAGTCGTGACCCGGGGCGTCGTCCAGGTTGGCTTTGAGGGATGCCACTCGCCCACCTTGGGCCTCGAGCGCGCCGGTCAGGCGCGAATGATCGAGCCTGAGCTGGAGCCGGCGGTCGACGTCCTCAATCAGCTCTAGCTCCCTCAACCGCAGCGACAACGCTTCAGGTACGCGCCCTTCTTGCTGGCATAGCTCGGCAGTCCGTTGCAGCGCCTCTATGTCGTTGGGCATCTCGTCGAGCACGCCGCGATAGACGTCGATCGCCCGAGCTCGATCCCCACGCTCCGCAAGCATCTCACCCGCTCGGCGCCGCAGGGCGCAGACTTTCTCGGTCTCCAGCGGTAGCCGGGTGCCATCCATCAAGACATGGACTGCTTGGTCCGCATCGTTGTTGAGAATGTGGTGCTCGATCAGCTTGTTGAGCGCCCACTCAGCGACCTCCGCCGGGGCCTTCTCTCCGGTGGTGGCATCTTCGCGGACCCACATGCCGCTCGATTTGCGGTACAGCCGCTCGATGATGGTGCGGGTCTTGGCGACTCCATGTTGGGACTCGGTCGCCAAGATGGCGGCCTCGAAGAGCGGATCGAGAGAGTGCTCTTGAAGGCCATCGAGGCGCACCAGCGTGATCACCAGCTCCGGGTCCGGGTGGCGACGCTGCAGACTGGCCAGCAGCTCTAGGGGCGCGAGCTGTTCTGGGTTGTGCCCGACGGCTCGACCGGCGGCTTGCTCGGCAGCGTCCAGATCCTCGCAGTGGTCTCGGGTCCACTGGGCGATCAAGAGCTCGGTCTGCTGGGCGAGCTCGGTTCGCAGCGGGTTCTCAGCAACCGCGGCGGCCAATGCCCTGGCCAAGGCGGCCCAATCCTCAGGCTCACTCGCCGCCACGGTGAGCGAATCGATCACCGGATCTAACATACGGTCCCGCAAGGCCAGGGCTTGGATAGCCGCGTCGCAGCCGACATCCCACTGTCCTGCCCGGGCGGCACAGCGAGCGATGGCTTCGAAGGCTTCGGCGTCATCGGGCTGAGCTTCTGCGGCTGAACGGTAGGCTGTCAGCGCCGCCGCCGTGGCCTCCAGGCGAGTCTCGTGGATCCTCGCTTGGATCTTGAACAGCTGTGCTGCTCGTGACGCTGTCTCGCCTGTCGCGGTCGCGGCAGTCTGGAGGGCCTCGGTGGCGTCAGGCCAGCGCTCGGTTTGCTCGGCCAGCCGCAAGAGGTCGGCCTCGGTGGCCAGGTTGTCGGGCTCCAGCGGGAGGGCGCGGCACAGGCAGGCCAGCGCAGCGGTCTGATCCGAAGCTCGGTCGAGCTGGAGCCGAGCCGCCTCACCGAGCAAATGGGCTTGCTGGCGACGATCGGTGGTGGCCTCGAGACGTGCCTCGAGCAGTTCGAGCGTGCCCTGCCAATGGTCGGTCGCCTCGTAGGCCCGGGCCAGGGCGCTAGCGGTTGCGCTGCCACACTCAGGCTCTTTCATGAGCGCCTGCAGACCGGCGAGTGCGCCTTCGTCGGCAGGGGCGATACTGAGGGCATCGGCGTACCAGCGCACCGCCTCGACGGCGTTGCTTAGATCGACTCGTTGAAGATCGCCCACGCGCACCAGCAGCGCGCTGGCGCGGCCGTGCTCTGTTTGAGCGGCTTGCCCCAACAGCTCGGCGAGCTCGCCGTGGCGCTCGGCGCGACTCATCAGCTCGTCGAGAGCGGCAATCGTCTCGTCGTTCTCACCAAATTCACCACGGACCTTGAGCCAGGTTTCGATGGCTTCGGAGAGCTGCTCCAGCTTGTCGACCTGCACCTTGGCGATGCGCACCAGATCGGCACGCCGTTGCAGGGGCATCACTTTGGCCACCGCGCGACGGCTGAGCGCGTCAACCAGCTCCTCCCACCGTTCGTTGCGCTCCAGCAGCTCGATGACGGCGGCGAGCGCCTCCAGATCGTGCTCATCCGATTCGAGCACCGGTCTCCAGCTGGCCAGTGCTCGGTCCGCGTCGCCGAGCGCGTCGGCCAATCGTGCCGCCTCTCCGAGCACGAAGCGACGGACCGACGATGATTGCTCGAGGTCTGCGAGCTTCTCGAGCACGGCGAGCCGTTCGGTGCTGCGGTCGGCAGCGGCCAGCAGCTCGTTTAGATTGTGAGCCGCGGTCAGCGCCACCGAGTGTTCCGCGTCTGGTGTCTCGAGCACTCGGGAGTAGAGCTCAATGGCCCCGTCTTCATCATCCAGGACGGTGCGGCGAAGCTGAGCCGCCTCGAGCAGAACGGCGACCTGCTGATCTGCCTCGGTCGACGCGTCGGCGGCATCGACTAGTGCGCTGGCGTGTAGATCCTGCCGCCCCGATCTTTTGGCGAGCTGTCGCAGCTGTTTGCGTGCATCGGCGTCGGTGGGATCAGTGAGCAGTAGCTGGCGATAGTGCTCGATGGCCTCGATATCACGGGCCAGAATGGCGAGGCGCGTGGCCGCCTCGCGGTGGAGCGGGCGCTTCTCGTCTGGCTCGACGAACTCGAGGGCTCGCACCAAGACACGGACCACGTCTTCCGGGCGTGCCGCGACCAGGTAGTTCTTGCGCAGTAACGACAGCGCTTGACTGCGAGTCCCGAGCTCAGCCTCCTCATCATTGAGGATTCGCTCCGCCTGGGCACAAGCCTCGTCGTGCCCAGGGCTTTCTCGCAACAGGACCCGTAGCTCGTCGAGCGCACGCTGCGAATCGCCCAGCTGGTCGACCCAGCAGGTCGCCATGCGCAGCTGAGTCTTGCGCGCCTCGGCGGCTGACTGTTGCGGCACCTGGGACTCCCACAGCTCGATGAGATCCTTCCACCGCTCCCCCTTTTCGAGCAGTCGCTCCAAGGAGGTGAACAGCTGGCCATTGTCTGGCTCGAGCAACAGCAGCTGCTGCATGTAGTCGGCCGCTCGATCGGCTTGGTCGGCGAAGTCCTTGGCGGCCTGGGCCGCGTCGTTCAGCATTCGTCGTCGGCGTTCGGTGTCCTGCGTCGTGGCCAAGGTTCGGTCAAACAGCGCCAGCAGCTCGTCCCATTGGGACGCTGACGTCAGCATCACCGTCAAGCGCTCGAAAGCCCACTCTGCGGTCGGCTCGAGCTCGATGATCCGAGACATCAGTTTGGTGATCCGGTCCGGCATGTCGCCGAACCACTCTTCGTGGAATTGCACAGCCTGTTCGGCCACCGTGTTGAACACGTCCTTGGGCAGGCGCCGCTCGAGTACGGTGCGGTAGAGTTCCGCGACGTCATCGGGCCGCTGGAGCTCATCGGCCAGCTCTTCGAGATGGGCCCACGCGTCGGCGCTTTCGGGAGCGCCTTCGGCAGCGCGTAGCGCTGCGGCGAAGGATCGATCCATTTCCGTACCTGGTCCGCTCGCGGTGTCGTCCGGTGTCGTCGGCTTTGCCATGGAACTCTCGGCTTCCTCCCATCAAGGTCGCGCGTGCCGCCACGTCACGACGAGGGCCGGGGGACTATATCAAGGGCTGAGCCGAGCCGTTGGGAATAGATAAGGATACCGCTCACATGCGGTGCGATTTTTCGCGGGATACCTGCGCAAATGACCAGGGCGAGTCAACGGTCAGGTCAAATCCGTCGTCCATGGTACGGTTCCCGACGCCGACTCATCCCTTCGCTTCTGTCTGTGAGCCCCTATAGAGCGCCGAGCTGATCATGGAGCTGCGCCGCATCATCCCCATGCTGTCTGTGCTGCTGGTCACCGGCGGGCTGGTGGCGTGGCTCCTGGTGCCGCCCACCGCACCCCCGGCGGCACCCCCAGCGCCACCCCAGGTCGAGGTTGCCGGCGTTCGACTGGGTTTGGACGGCGATCCTGTCGCCGACGCCCTCGA
This sequence comes from Myxococcales bacterium, assembly GCA_030590865.1. Lineage (GTDB taxonomy): Bacteria > Myxococcota_A > Polyangia > Polyangiales > Polyangiaceae > JAPYTK01. Next base: position 11,280 of record JAUVCD010000197.1, read on the forward strand.
TCTGGTGCGGCGCTATGCCGGTGACGAGCTGCGCCTCGAGCTGCCTGACGGGAGCTCCCGCACGGTCCGTCCAGCCCAACTCGGCGCCGAAATCGATCGGGCTCGGCTCGCTGAGTTCGTACAGGCTGCGGTGACACCTGACAGCCCCTTGGCCCGTGCGCATCAGCACCACCGTGCCCAGGACCCGAAGGCCGTCATCCAGGTTCCAGTTCCCATCCGAATCGACACGGCCAAAGCCATGCCGGTGTTGCTGGACATCAAAGATGGCGTCGACCAACCAGCCACCGATGCCTTTGTCGATCTGGCCAAGCGCGAGCTGCGCCCCGAAAAATACGGCTTCCGGTTGGATGTCTATGGCACCCTCGCTCGCATCGACGTAGCGCTCCGACGGGGTGAACGCTCGGCGACGGTTGCAGTCGAGCGGATCGAGCCGCGCGTCTTGGCTGCCCAGCTCGGTAACGTCAAGTTCGACCACGTGCTCGGCTACTTCGAGACTCGCTACTCGAAGAGCACGCGCTATCGAGCGCGAACCTACAACCTGAGGCTGGCGGCCTCGCGGCTCGATGGCACCGTCCTGCTGCCTGGCGAGACCTTCGACTTCAACGCCACCGTCGGTCCCCGCGACGAAGCCAATGGGTATCGGGTCGCGCCAGTCATTGCACAAGGCGAACTCGTCGACGGGATTGGGGGCGGGACCTGCCAGATCTCAGGCACCCTGCACGGCGCAGCTTTCTTTGCCGGCCTGGACATCGTTGACCGGGTGCCCCACTCGCGGCCAAGCTCGTACATCAAGCTGGGGCTCGATGCTGCGGTGGCCTATCCGACCATCAACTTTCGAGTCCGCAACCCCTTCGGCGTGCCGGTGGTGCTTCACGAGACGGTCAAAGGTGGCGTGGTCCGCGCCGAGATCCTCGGTCCGAAGCGCAAGCGGACGGTGACTTTCTTCCGTCGCGTCGACGACGTGATGGCTTTCGAAGAAGCGGAACGGGAGACCGAGCGCTTGCCCAAGGGTGAGCGGGTTCTGACCCAGCGTGGGATCCCTGGCTTCAAGACGACGGTGTTCCGAATCGTTCGTGATGGCGCCTATGCCACCCGCACCAAGACCGTCACCGAGTACCCAGCCACCACTCAGATCGTGAGAATCGGTACAGGCTCCAAATCGGCCAAAGGGAAGCTGAAAGAGGATCGGGGACTCGAATACGTGGCGGACGAGTATTTGGTGGTGACCCAGGGCCCAAAGATCAGAACACCAGGCGTCAAGGGCGAGCAGCCAGGCGGCGGAATGGTGGAGAGCCGCACCCTCGGCCGCACCGGCCGACGGGGCTGGCAGGAGAAAGAGGGAATGAAGGTCTTCGAGTTCGAGACGGACGACAGCGACGGTTGAAGGGTGCTCGGCTAGTCGCTGCAGCTTTCCTTGCCACTGGTCGCGACCCGGCGCTAGGGCGACTGCCCGGAGCCGGCGGTGTAGTGCGCCACGACCTGTTCGAGGCTCAGTGCCGATTGATAGACCGCGACCTCGTCGATGTCCCCTTCGAACGAGCTCGTGCCGATCAAGAAGCTGCCGGTGTTGGCGCCGATGTACTTCGGCGAGGGGGCACACACATGTTGGATGCCGTCCACGTAGAGGCACATCTCTGGGACGCCGCCGTCGTAGGTCGCCACCACATGATGGATCCCGTTGGCGCCGATGATGCTACTGCCCACCGCCACCGTGTCGGTGTTACTGTCTTTGTAGCGGTGAAAGCGCAGCTCGTCGTTGCTGTAGGCCAGTGAGTAGCCGTTGTGCGGGTATCCACCGAGCTGTCGAATGACCGCGCCGTCGAGCTTGGCGCTGCGCAGCCAAACCTCCAAGCTGAAGCTCGACTGTCCCGGGAAGCCGAGCATGGAACCGAAATCGACATTTACTGCTGTCTCGCCAGGGAAGCGGACCGCGCTGCCGTCGCCGCACTCTAGGAGCCCAGGCACGTTTAGATCTACGCCGTCAGCGACGCTGCCCGAATGGCCATCGTCGTCAAGCACGCTGGTACCGCTCGTCTCTTCGAATCGGATGTAGGAGATGGGCATGTCGAGCGCGACGACCATGTTGTACTCGTCACCGCAGCCAGCTTCGCCACCTGAGCCCCCACCGCCCTGGGCGACGCCGCCGCTGCCGCCGTCGCCGGTCGCACCTGCGCTGCCACCGTTGCCATCACCGGTCGCTCCTGCGCTACCGCCGTGACTGGTGCCCGTCGACCCGCCTTCGCCAAAATCACCGAGCCCCAGCAGCTGGGCGCAGCCAAGCGTGGTGCAGGTGAGCATCGCGATGAACGACCAACGCATCGTGTCGATGATACTGCCAACAGTGGTCTTGGCTCACCAAGTAATGCGACAGCGTGGTCCCGGCGCCATTGGCGCGGGCAGCGGCCGATCGTTATTGGGTGACCATGGGCAGGAAGGCCTCGTAGTCCCGTTCAACTTGGATGGCGTAGCTCCA
>JAUVCD010000017.1 GCA_030590865.1 Myxococcales bacterium
GGCGGCGGCAATCCGGGATTTTTCGCCAAGGACGCCGCCGGGCGCACCTTCCTCATCAAGTTCGACACCAAGGAAAACCCAGAGATGCAGACTGGCGGCAACATGGTCGTCAATCGCATCTTCTGGACCCTGGGCTACAACGTCCCGGCCGACTACGTGTTCACCTTTCGGCCCGCCGAGCTGACCATTGCGGCCGATGCCACCACCAAGGACGAGCTGAAACGCAAGGAGCCGCTCAGCCGTGAGCTGCTCGACGCTATTCTGGCCACTGCGCCCAAGCAGCCTGATGGGTCCATTCGCGCCACGGCCAGCGAGTTCCTCGACGGCGTTCCCAAGGGGGGCTTCTCGGCGGAAGGCACGCGGGACGACGATCCCAACGACCGGGTGGCCCACGAGCATCGGCGCGAGATCCGCGGCCTGCGGGTCTTTGCCGCCTGGGTCAACCACACGGACATGAAGGAGGACAACACCCTCGACATGTACGTGACCGAGGGCAAGCGGCGGTACCTCAAGCACTACTTCCTCGATTTTGGCGAGGCCCTCGGTGGCCACGGTGCCGAAAAGGGGCGCCCAGAGGACGGTTGGGAGTACCTGTGGGATTGGGAAATGCAGGGCAAGGCCACCTTCGCCTTCGGCCTTTGGAAGCGGCCCTGGGAAGACTCGAAGCCGACGCGCTGGCTGAGCCTCGGTGATTTTTCTGCGGATCGCTTCGACCCCCGCGATTGGCGGGAGGCCTATCCGTTCTGGCCATTCTGGGAGATGGACGAGACCGATGCCTATTGGGCGGCCAAGCTCGTGATGCGCTTCACCCGGCCCATCTTGAAGACCATTGTCGAACAAGCCCAGTTCAGCGAGCCTGGCGCCGCAGCCTATTTGGTCGACACGCTCATGAAGCGGCGGCGGAAGATCGGCGACGTGTACCTCGAGGCACTGACGCCGCTGGACTACTTCACCATCGAGGGTAACCGGCTCTGTGCCGTCGATCTCGGGATGCATTACGGCTTGGCAACCAATGGAGTGATCGAGCGTCTAGTCGGCGACGAGGTGGTGGACCACGTGACCTGTCCCCGAGGGGGCGCGCGGGTCTGCATGGGACTGCCAGCCGGCGACGGATATCACATCTTCCGGCTGCGGGTTCGTCGTGGTCCGGAGCTCAAGCCGGTCATGCAAGTGCACCTGAGGGGTGGGTCGCGGCCGCGGGTCCTTGGCATCTTGCGCGTTGAGTCGTAAACACCACACTGTGTCGTTACCCCTAACTGTTCACGCTCCTTCCGGTGCTCGCCCCATGGCGTGTGCCGGTCCTAGGCGTGGCCCGCTGTGGCGGTCACCGCGCTCGGCACGCAACGGTGGGTGCGCCACGGTTGTCGCGCTAGCGGTCGTCACGGCGGTGCTCAGCTCGACTCGACCGGCTGGCGCTGACGAGCTGATGGCGGACGAGGAGGCTTTGGACAGCGAGACGGCCGCACCGAGCAATGCTGGCGTCGCTTGGGATCCGGGCTGGCCGAGCGTGGGCTTCGGCGACTATGTCGTCATCGGCACGGCGGCGGCATCGATTGCCATTACCTCGGTCATCGGTCCTGTGGGGCAGACCCGTCGGGGCGGTATCTTGATGGACGAAGATGTGCGCGATTCGCTACGGCTTCACAGTGTCGATTCACGCAGGCGAGCACGAGAAGCGAGCGATGTGATGCTCAGCGTGTCCTTCGCCTACCCGATGTTCATCGATGCCGTGTTGGTGGCCGGCTGGCACCACGATCGCGCCGACACGGCCTGGAACATGGCGGTCATCGATCTGGAGACGATGGCGGTGGTGGCCTCTCTGCAGCGCTTGATGAATATCGTCATCCACCGCGAGCGGCCCTACGGACGGGACTGTGGCAGCGAGCTGGACGACGCATCGCAGGACTGCGACACCGACGATCGGTTCTTCAGCTCCTTTAGCGGGCACGCCTCACAGTCCTTCGCCAGCGCAGCGCTCACCTGCTCTCACCACATGAACGTGCCGCTCTACGGAGGCGGACCGATCGAAGGTCTGCCCTGCGTTGCAGGGTTCACCCTCGCCACCCTCGTCGCCAGCCTGCGGGTTGCTTCTGATCGTCACTACTTCACCGACGTTCTCGCAGGTGCTGCCGTCGGGTCGACGGCAGGGTTCGTCATTCCTTGGTTGTATTACGGTCACTCGCGACAGGCTGACGACTCGGGGCGCCGCTCTCCCAGTTGGTCGGCTACGTTGGTGCCCACGCCGACGGGCGCACTGCTTCAGGGGGCGTTCTGATGCGGGCTCCCATTCCGCTAGCGGTCTGTGCCGTGGTCGCCACGCTGGTAGGGACGGTTGCAGTGCGCGCCGGCGAGCCGGATGCTTCTTCCCCGCCTGCTGATGAGCCTGCCAAGCTCGAACCCGCACCCATTCCCCCACCCTACTACTGGGGGGAGAGTCGATTCTTCGTTGCCGGCGAGCTGGACCTCGGGTTTCTCTACTTTCGACCGCGGCTGTCGGCGGGCTACGGCCAGCCCTACCGCCAATGGGTGGGTATCGACGCCAACCCAATCGTCTCGATCGATGGTCCGGGAGTCTACAGCGGTCTCAGGTTCAAAGTGCCCTTCGGGGATTTGCGGGTTGGCGGACGCTTTCGTACGACCTTCGAGCGGTCCTTCCTCGTCCCTCAGGAGCGCTACGAGATCGATGACATCGAGTCCCGTGAGGGGCCGCTGTCTCGCTATCTCTCTTGGGAGTCCCAGCTCACGACCAAGGTCCCCGCGGGACCGGGAGCGATTCTGATCGAGCTGACCGGCACTGCCGTGACTCTCGTCGACGACGGCTACTACGTGTTCGAGGAGACGGTGCGTGCGGTGGTCGACCCGCCGTGGGTGTGGCGCGCCCGTCTTGGCTACGGCATGCGGCTGGTGGATGGTCGGTTCGGCTTCGCGCCGGTTGCCGAGTTTCTGCATATCCCCGGGCGGGAAACCTACATGGTGCGCGGTGGGGTGCTGGTGCGCTTCCGCATCAGCGAGACCGTAGAGCTGCGTGCGACCAGCGTCCCCACCTTGGTCAGCCGCGACAAGCTTGGGGCGGAGGGCGCCGATACGTTCCTCGCCGGTCTGCGCTGGCGCTGGGCCACCGGTGGGCCCTAGCGCAGCCGGCACCCCGACGAGGCGGTCGGGGCTCGATGACTGAGCCGTTCAGCGAGAGGCTTGCCAGATGGTCCGAGGCGAGGGGCCGCGCACGAACATGATGTAGCGCCGGTCCAGTGACAGCCAAGGGTCGCTTTCTGCTTCAGAGCTGTTGAGCTCGATTACCGGCACGGGGGCGCCGAAGGGAACGGCGGCGGTGGGTCGCAAAGCGCGCAACAGCTCGCCGCCCTCGTTCGCTGTACTCCGACCGAAGTAGATCTCCAGGCCATCGGCGCGCAGCCAAGCCGCGTTGTCGCTGCCCTGGGTGTTGAGCTCGCTCAGCGGCTCCGGAGCGGACCACTCTGTTGATGGCAACGAGCGCGTGGTGACGAAGAGGTCGGTGTTGGTCGTGCCGCTGAGACGACCCGAGGTCAGCCAGAAGGTCAACCCGTTCGGGCTCACGGCGGAGGGGAAGTCACTCGCCGACGAGTTGAGCTCGGGCACCAGCTCTGGCGCAGACCACTTGTCCACCCGATTGGCGCGGGTGGACACATAGATTTCGTAGTCTGCGCTGTCCCTGCGGCTCGCCAGCCAGAAGGTGAGACCATCGGGAGCCACCACCGGGTTGGAGTCATCCTGCGGGCTGTTCAGGCCGGTGATCTCCAGCGGCGTGCCCCACATCTCGGTTCCACCCACTCCCGGGCTCATCCAGATGTCGGCGTCACCACCGTCGCCGCGCTTCGAGTTGAAGTAGAGCTCGCCCATATCGGCGGTGAAGGTGGGGTCATCGTCGTCGTCGGTGCTGTTGATGGCGGTGACTGGGCTTGCTGCGCCGAAGGCCCCGAGCTCGGGGTATGGCCCACCTGCGCCACCGACGCCGCCGGCAGCGCCAGCACCACCCTCGCCACCAGAGCCGCCAGTCGCTCCGGCGTCTGCGGCAGCGGTTCCACCATCGCCCCCGGCGGCGGCCCCGTCGAAGGACAGCTGGTCCACGCCGAACAGGGTGTTGCAGCCGACCACCAATGTGCTGGTGGCAAGCAGGCTGGTTCCAATGGCTCTGAGGTGGGTCACGGCGACGCGTTCATCCCATGCTAGCCCGTCAGCTCACCCCAATGCGAGGGTCAGTCGCGGGCCAGCGCTCGCGCAGCGGCGAGCGACTGCCGGTGGGACGGCTACTGGGCGCGGATCCCCTCGGATGTCGTGGTCAACACCACCACACCAGCCACGATCACCGCCATGCCCAGCAGCTGCATCGGACCGAGCGCTGTGCCTAGCACCAGGTATTCGATCACCGGGGGGCCTCCGATCATGAAGGAGTTGATGGTGGGTACGACCACCATCGCCCGGCCACGGAAGAAGGCGAGCTGGGTGATGGCTAAGGCACAGATCCCGATGCCGGTGGCGATGTAAGGATAAGGGTTGGACAGCTGGCCGATGAAGTCGTTGCCCGCCTCGATCAATGCCAGGTCGCCAAAGACCATGGCAATGGCGATGTAGCTGCCTGCCGTAGCGCCGAAGACCAGGCTGCCCAGCCGGTTGGCTTTCCAGGAGACGGCGCAGGCCACGGCCATTGCGCCCATTACGACGGCCGCCAGGACCACTAGGGTGCCGACCGGGTAATCGGGATCGAAGGGTAACGGTTCATTGAAGGCGCTCACCAGCACGGTTCCGAGGACCACTGCGGCGGTGCCTAGCTGCTCTCGTCGGCCGAAGCGCTCCTTCAGAACCAGGGCGGCGAAGATGACCAGGCCTACGATGCCCAGCCCACTGGTCGCCGACACTATTCCGGCTTTGTCGGTGAGCTTGAGCGCGTAGGAGTAGAGGCCCGAGGCGGAGGCGGTCATCAAGAAACCGACCACCCAAATGCCCAGATCGCGCCGATTTTCCTTTTCGAAGGCCCGCCGCCCTTTCTTCAGGACCTGGACCTTCATCTTCTGCACGCCTTTTCCAACGTTCAGGAGCGTGGCGGCGGCGGCCGCCACGGCGATACCGGCAAGCAATGTACGGTCCATGAATGGGCAGTGGTGGTGGTGGGCTGACGTTTTCCGAGGGCTGTCGAATCGTCAGCGCGCTAGGGCCCGAAGATGCCCTGGCACTCTTGGCCACACTGGCCGTAGATGCAGGTGATGGTCTGCAAGGCCTGCAGGGCGGCGCCCAGATCGCCGTTGAAGCAGGCCAGTGCGCACATGAAGTCGGGCGTGCCGCCCACCATGCAATTGGTGACCGCGCAGATGGCGCCTTGCAGACAGGCTGGGTTCTGGAGGCACTGAACGGCTTGGGGACAGTTGTTGCCGATGCAGGTGAGGCAGTCGAGCGGGCCAGTGCCACCGCTGCCGCCAGTGCCGCCAGTGCCGCCAGTGCCACCGGTGCCGCCAGTGCCACCGGTGCCGCCAGTGCCGCCAGTGCCGCCAGTGCCGCCAGTGCCGGCGGTGCCGCCAGTGCCGGCGGTGCCGCCGGTGCCTCCTGTGCCGCCGGTGCCTCCTGTGCCGCCAGTGCCCGCGGTGCCACCGGTGCCTCCTGTGCCCGCGGTGCCTCCAGTGCCTCCAGTGCCGGCGGTGCCGCCCGTTCCGGCCTCACCACCCCAACCGCCGTCCCCGCCCCAGCCGGCCAGGCCGCCCTGGCCTTCGGCCTCACCGAAGGGGGCCATGAGCTGGTCCCGTCCGCCACAGGATTGGGTGCTCAGCACCGCGCACAAGACCGTGACTGCCGAAAGCGTGAGAATGGGTAGGCGTGAAGGAGAGTCCACTTAGTCAAGGTAAGGGGGGGCGCAGGGCACCGTCAAGGACCGGGCACTCGCTAGTTGCCGGTCCCAAGAATCCCGAGACCAGACGCCAGTTGGCTAACCGGAGCGCCGCTTGGGCCAGAAGCTAGGCGGCGCTGCAGGCTAGTGCAGGTCGTCGATCAGCCAACCATAGCCGCCGAGCAACACCTCTTCAGGAGAGGCGCCTCCTTGGCTGGCGACCCCGGTCTGGAACCGTCCCTCGGTGGGCAGTTGGAATCCGTGATCACCAAACACGTAGAGCAAGGTGCGTGGCTCGAGTGACTCGCTGAAGCGAACGATGATGTCGCTCACCTCGTCGCTCAGCTCCTCGAAGCGCTTCTCGTAGCCGCCGCCCACTTCGCGCAAGCGGGCTTCGACGACATCGAGCTTCACCAGGTCACGCTGCCCAATACGTATCCGTCGCAGTGTGGTGACCGATTTGCCTCGCTGGACTATCGGGTCGCGCTCGCTCTGGGGGTCGGTCTCGGCCAGCCCTCGGGGACCGCGGGACAGGAGGCGCAACTGAGTTGGAGTGTTGGTGGGTAGTGCCGACCACAGCAAGGTCTCGTCGACACATAGGGCGTGACCGGCAAGCCGCTGCCGCAAGGTGGCGGCCACTCGCTCGCCCAGGTCGAAGCGCATGCTGTCGATGAGCATCAGCTGCACGGTTCGGGCGCCGTTCTGACGAGCGATGCGGGTCGCCTCGTCGCCGGCGTCTAGGACCATGGTGGGGCGCTTGCCGGTCAAGCGCATGGCATTGAATCCGTCGACGTAGCTCTTTTCGAACGAGCTGCGCCAAGCAGCCACAGCCCGCTCTGCCTCCAGATCGTCGAGGCCGCAGCTCAAGGCTTCGAGCATGGGTACGTAGCGGTCGCGAAACAGATCCTCGATCATCGTCACCGGCTTTGGCCCGGTGGCCGCCACCAGGTCGGCGCAGAATTGACGGCACTGCTCCGCCGGCATGACGGGCTTGAGGGGTGGCGATGGTACCGGCTCAGTGGTTGGTCGATCGACGTCGAAGAGCGAGCCCTGGGCGGCCGCCAGATCGGCCTCGTTGGTGCTCTGGCTGTCCTCGCATGGCTCGCACAACTGAGGGTCGTCTAGGTTTGGCTCGGCGGCCGGCGACTCGTCGCGGGGCGAGTCGTCTTCCAGCGGCAGGTCGTCGTCTGCGTAGGCCGGCAGCTCGCTCTCCGAGTCGAGCGGTTCGATCCCGGCGAGCGGATCGCCTCGCATGACCGAACCGGAGCGACTGTCTTCGGTTTCATCGGTCGAGTCAGCTGCGGTCGCTTCGGCCATCTCGGTTGGGTCGTACCAACTCCAGCGGTCCTCATCGGTGTCAGCGTCGGCTCCTGTCCAAGGCGTGCACCGCTCTGCCAGGCTCGGAGCCGAGCTGGTCGGGACGCTGTCATCTTCCGACTCCAGCTGCTCTGGGCCGTCGTCTCCGCGGTCCGACAGGTCGGCACCATCACCGTCGTCCCGGTGGTCGTCCGCCCAGCTGAGCGGCACCTGTAGGGCGAGGTCTTGGTCTGCGGACCCGAGGATGCGAGACAAACGCCGGGGCGCCAAGATGTTGAGGTCTCGGTCGCCGTCGTCGAGTAGGAGATAGACGGGCTCGCTCTCGGCCAGCTCGCGCCACACGTCCAGGGCCGTGCTGTCTGCGATGTCCAGCGTGCCGTCGTCGTCCGCCACTCGGCGTAGCTCAGGAAGCACCAGGCACAGGCCACTGGCGTTGAGCTGGTGCAGTCGGGTCAGCTGGTTGGCGGCGGCTAGCTCGGCTTCTTCTTCGCCCACCGTGGCGGGCGGTTGGGCGCCGCGCAGCGCCAGGGAGATTTCCACGGCCCCCTCGAGGGCTTGTCGCAGGTGGCCGCGCTTGAGCGCGCTCGACGGGGGCAGGCTCGAGCTTGGAATTTGCTCGGTATCATAGACCGGCGCTACTCGGGCCACGAGGTAGCCCAGGTCAGCCAGCTGGCGACACCGCTCAGAGCGGTCAGGTCGGGTGAGGAATTCGGACCCGCCAAAAACGTCGAGGCTTGGCTCGACAGACGTCTCACAGGCGTTGCTCATAGCCCGCAAGCTCGCTCAAGCGGGCGCCTCGGGCCGAGTTTTCTGCAATCGGCTTGGCACTAGGCGTTCACTTCTGGCACGGGGGGCTGGTCGTCGACGCTACCGCTAGCCGTCTACATGGCTTATGGAAGGAGTCATGAAAGCGCAGCGATGGCAGGGGCGGATGGCTCGGGGGTTTGGATGGCTGGCCGTCAGCGCGGTGCTGGCTTTGGGGACCGGTTGTTCGGACGCTGATCCCCTACCGGGGGAGCAGGTAGCGGATCCCGATCCGCCACTCGGCGATCTGCTCGATATTGATGATGAGCTGTCACTGACCGGTCTGAACGGGCCGGTCGATGCGGTGCGGGACGTCAATGGTCGCACCCACATTTATGCCACCAGCCTGGTCGATGCGATGCTCGTCCAGGGCTACGTCTGTGCCCGCGACCGGGCCCCGCAGCTGGAGCTGATGAGGCGCTACGCCACCGGACAGCTCTGCGAGGTCTTCTGCGGGCTCTCGCCGTCGATGTTCGAGACCGACGTCGCCTTCCGCATGCTTGGGATGCACCGGGTGGCGCAGGCTCAATACGACACGGCCAGCGACGAGCTGCGAGCGAACCTCGACGCCTACGCCAGCGGCGTATCTCAGCTCTTCGCCGAGATCCGCAGCGGCGAGCGTGAGCTGGCTCGGGGGGTGACGGTGTTTGAGCCCGAGCATTTCGTCGAGTGGACGGCGGTCCACACCCTTGCATTTGCGCGACTGCTCGAGTGGCAGCTGGCTTACGACACCGATGATATCGATCGCAGCGAGCTGCTCGATGATCTGCGCTCGACCTTTCCTGGCAACGACTCGGATCCACTGGTGGCCTTGCGCAGCGGCATGGAGCGGGATTTGATTCGCTTCGCTCCGGCGGACGATGCCACCATCATCGATGGCCTGGGCGCCATTGGCGAGACGTCGCTGAGTCACGACGCACCCGCTGCGGCTCAGGCGGCGCAGTCGAATGTGGTTGGGACCACCGGCGCTGCTGAGCCCAGGCTGCCCGGGGCGGACGACGGCTCGACCGCCCGTCGCCGCAAGCTCGCCGAGGCGACCCGGGGTTATCGCCGAGGCCTTGCCCGGGTGCGGGAAGCCCTCGCTGGCTCGGGCGACTTCGGCTCCAACAACTGGGCCATCGCGCCGGAGCGTAGCGCGAGTGGCCATGCCCTCTTGGCGAATGATCCCCATCTGGCGCTCTCCTCGCCAGCGACCTTCTGGCCTGTGGCGCTCCACGTCACGGCCCAAGCGGGCGAGACTAGCCCACAAGACATCCATGCAGCCGGGCTGTCCTTCCCCGGCACGCCCAGCGTCATCCTGGGCCACAATGAACACGTCGCCTGGGGCGCGACGGTGACCTATACCGACGTGACGGACATCTACGTCGAGACCCTCAGCAGCGACGGCAAGGCGACGGTGTTCAAAGGCCAGGAGGTGCCGCTCGAGACCATCGAGGAGGTCATCGTTCTCGGCGACGGCAGCTCTTACACCTACGAGGTTCAGGTCGTGCCTCACCACGGGCCCATCATCCCGACCATCCAAGATGGCAAAGTGGTAGCCCCTGACCCCGCCGAAGGCGCCCTCACCGTGCGCTGGACCGGCTTCGAGCTCACCCAGGATCTCGACGCGGTCTTTGGTCTCTTGCAGGTCACCAACGTCGACGAGGCCCGCGCGGTTCTGGCGGACTTCGATGTGGGTGGCGAAAATTGGATGCTCGCCGACACCGCGGGGGACATTGCCTGGACCTCCCACACCTTGGTGCCCTATCGCGACGACGCCGCTCTGGCATGGAACCCGACCACCTACGAAGGCTTGTTGCCCTGCTTCATGCTGCCTGGTGACGGCACCGCCGAGTGGACCGGCTTTTGGGATGACGACGCCGTGCCCTGGGCGAAGAACCCGCCGGCCGGCTACCTCGCCACCGCCAACAACGACCCGGTCGGCAATACCCTCGACAACGATCCGTCCAACGACGTGCAGAGCGACGGCTCGTCCGGCTTCTTGGGCTGCAGCTTCGCCCATGGATTCCGTCAGGGCAGCGTGAAGCGCCGTATCGATGAGCACACCGAGCCTTTCGCCTTGGACGACATGTCGTCGATTCAGGCCGACGTCCGGTCGCCGCTCGGTAGTCGGCTGGTGCCCGCCCTGCTGCTGGCGATCGACAACGCCCAGGCGGAGGAGAGCACGCCGGGCACCCACCCCGATTTGGCCGACGTGGTGGCTGATGCTGTCTACGACCCCAGCCTGATTGCTCAGGTCGAGGCTAGCCTGACGGCTTGGCAGGACGAGGCTGATTTCGAAGCCCGTTCGGGGGTCGATCTCGATACCAACGAGGCCATCAGTCTCAGCGAAGTCGAAGGGCAAGCCGGTCAGGCGACGCTCATCTTCAATGCCTGGGTCGTGCGGTTCATCAACCGCGTCTTTGGCGACGAGCTCGCGCGAGTCGGTAGGCCGAGCGGCACCGATCATGACATCAGGGGGCTGCTTCACATTCTGGAATCAGATCCAGCGAATCTTGCGACCTTCGATGCGGTCACCGGCGACAGCGCCCTCTGGGACGACATCGACACGGTGGCGGTCGAGTCGCGGCAGGAGCGCATGATCCGGGCGCTGCTCGATGGGCTGAGCTGGCTGGACCAGAATGTCGAAGGGAGCATCGAGGATTGGCGCTGGGGCCACTATCACACGCTGACCTTCGAGCCTCCGTCGGGGGTGCCGTGGGGCGCGTTGGCGAACCCGAGTGTGGACGATCAGGTGTTCCCTGACGGCTACCCGCGGCACGGCGACATGTATGTGGTCGACGCCTCGCATTACGGGATCCACAAGAGTCTGGAGAGTGACCTGGACTTCAGCTATGGGTCGGGACCCAACCAGCGCTTCGTCATCGAGCTCGATCCTGCCGGTGTGAAGGTCAAAAACGCGCTGCCCGGCGGGGCGGTCTTCGACGCCGACGATCCGCATTTCGGCGACCAGGCTGAAGAGTGGCGCCGCAATCAGGTGCACGAGGTGCCCTTCGTGCTCGACGACGTGGTCGCTGCCGCCGAGTCTCGCATCGTGCTGTGGCCGGCCCAGTGAATCGACGATTCGCAGGCGCTGGCCACCAGTCCAGCGCCTGAACCCCGGAGAACCTCGAGATGACCCGACGTTTGCTAGTGACGCTGTTGATCGCGGCGATGGGCCTGCTCGCAGGCTGCGTGCCGCCCTGGACCGTGATCCGTCAGATCGTCCCCAACCCGATGCTCGGCCAAACCACTTTCGTGGTGATGCCCATCGATTTCGCGGGTGTGCAAGTCGGCTCCGGCTCGGAGGGGAGCTATCTCGCCGACAAGGACGCCGACAGTCGTCGTAGCTGGGCTGACGACAAGGCATCGATGAACAGTCTCTTCGCTGGGGCGTTGAGGAGCCACGCTCGGGAGGATGGGCTCAACGTGGTGCCGCCGAGCCAAGCGGCGCCCTTCGTCATCCATTCCAAGGTCGTCTTCATCGAGCCTGGGTTCTTCACTGCTTTCGTGAACAAGGACAGCGAAGTGCAGATGTTCATTACGATAACCACGGCCGACGGCATGGTGCTCGATGAGCTTGCCCTGGCTCACGCTACGCCGTCGACGCTGACCACGCCCGGGGTCGGTCACCGTCTGCGAGACGATGCCGAGGCCCTGGGGCGTTACGCCGCCCGCTACCTGATCACCCGGGTCACTGGGGTCAAAGACTAGCGGCCCGCAGCCTCCTAGCTCAGGCCTCGTCAGCGGTGCCCTGCGCGAGCAGCAGCTTGATCACGGCCGGCTTGACCACCTTGCCCACCGCGTTGGTCGGCAGGGCGTCCATCACCACGAAGGCTCGAGGGACTTTGTAGGCCGCCAGTCGCTCTTTGGCCCAGGGGCGCAGCAGCTCACCGCAGCAGGCAGCAGCCTGCCCAGGTCGACTCACCACGGCGGCTACCACACGCTGTCCCCAGATCTGGTCGGGGAGGCCCACGACCGCCACGTCGCTGACCGCGTCGTGCTCTCGAAGCACTTCTTCGATCTCCAGGGCCGAGAGCTTGTAGCCGCCGCTCTTCAATATGTCGATTGAGGTGCGGCCGAGCAGCCGCAAGGTGCCATCGTCAGCTCGCTCAGCAGTGTCGCCGGTCTTGAACCAGTCGCCTGAGAAGGCCTCGGCGGTGGCGTCGGGCCGCCGCCAGTAGGCTGTGAAGATGCTGGGTCCGCGGAGCCAGACCTCGCCAGGGCCCTGCTGGCTGTCCCCGTCGTCGGTGATCAGTCGCAGCTCGAAGGTCGGCAGGGGAGGGCCGACGGAGCCCACCTGCCGGCCATTGACGGCGTGGGGATTGGAGCAGCCCACACCAATCTCGGTCATGCCGTAGCGTTCCAGGGGGATGGTCCCTGCGATGGCTCGCCAGCGGCCGGCCTGGCGAGCAGGCAGTGCCGCCGAGCCGCTGGTAGCGAGCGCCAGGTTCGCCGCCCCCTTGGCCCAGCCCTTGCGGGTGGCCTCATCGGCCTCGTCGAAGGTGCCCAGCAGGCGGTGATACATGGTGGGAACGCCCATGAAGGTGTTAGCTCGACTGAGTCCCTCCCAGACTCGGGTGGCCTCGAACCGAGGGTGCAGGACCGCGCGGCCGCCAGCCAGCAGGCAGGGTAGCAGGGCGATCGCCACGCCATGCATGTGGTGGAGAGGTAAGGCATGAAGCAGCACCGTTGACGGTCCGAGCTTCCAGGCTCGCTGGAGCAGCTGTGCCTGATGCAGTAATGCGTCGTGGGTGAGCCGCACGCCCTTGGGTCGGCCGGTCGTGCCGCTGGTGTAGAGCAGCATGGCCGTATCGCTGTGCCTGCTGGTCGAAACGGGATGGGCAAGCGGTGCCGAGCGCTTGGCGAGCACCTCGGTGGTGGTTGTTTGGGGGAGATCGATCCCCAGATCCGGTCGCTCGAGTCCTGGTGAGACCACCAGCGCACTGGCGTCCGCATCGGTGAGCAAGCTGGCGATCTCGCGGTCCGGATAGGCTGGGGACAGCGGCACCGCGATGCCGCCGGCCCGCAAGATGGACAGCCACACCGCCACCCAGTCGGCGCCTGGGGCAACGAGCATGCCCACCCGGGGCCCGTCAGGGCCATGGTCCTGAGGCGCGAGCTGTCCCAGCCGGCTGGCGCCTCGCGTCGAGCGGCTGCGGAGGGCCTCCCAGCGGTGCTCACCCCGGTCGTCTGTGACCGCCACCGATTGGGCGGGCAGCCCATCGACGGCTGCGAGCAGCGGCGAGCTGGTCATCCCGCCCATCCCTCGGCGGCAGGAGGGCGATCGACGTCGCGTCTGTGCGCGGAAGTGGTAGGAGCCGTCGTGGATCGGTACATTGTGAAACAGTGGGAAGCTTGACGTCTTCGGGCCCGTATGATGACACGGAGGCTCAACAACCGCGATCTGCACCAGGCGCGCATGGCCCTTGCCAGCTCTGACCCGCGCTCTACCGAAGGGATGATCATGAAGTTGCTTAAGACGACATTGACGCTCTGTGGCGTGACTGCCGCCACCGTCGGGCTGCTCGCGGCCGGTTGTGCGGACACCGAAACGGCTGCGCCCACCGGGCCGGCTTACCCCACCCAGACGGCCTTCTGTGCGGCGGTTGCCGAGGTCGTGTGCAACAGCAACGTGGTGGCTGCTTGCTACGGCTCGAGCGACGCCACCTTGCCGGACGACACCGCCAGCTGTGTCGAGCAGTACAGCCGCCAGGTGAACTGCAATCCAGGAGGCTTCGACTATCACTCTGGTGGCGCCGAGGCGTGTATTGCCGCGATGCAGGCCGCCTACGTCGACGCCGCGATCAACCAAACCGATGTCGAGAAGATCGCCGATGCTTGTCTGCCCGTGTTCTCCGATGGCGGTTCCGAGGGCAGCAGTTGTGACGTCGACACCGACTGCGACGGTTCGGCCAGTCTGCGCTGCGTCTTCAAGGCAGGTCTGGGCAGCTGCCAGATCCCTGAAGAAATCGCTCCCGGCTTGTCTTGCGTTGCAGATAACCAGGTCTGCGAAGAGGGCTTCTACTGTGGCTCCGACGATGCGTGCATCCAACGACCGGCGGTCGATGGCGACTGCTCAGAGGTCAAGCCATGCACTGAAGATGCCCTGTGCATCGACGCTCTCTGTGTCGCCAAGACAGACAACGGCGGCACCTGCACCCTGGGCGACGAGTGCCTAGGTGGGTTCTGTGTGATGGCGACCGGCGCCACCGATGGCAGTTGTGGGGCCCAGTACACGCTGTCGCCGACGACGGCCGAATCCTGCACGCCCTTCCTCCCCTAGCGGTGCCTTTCCGGGCAGCTAGACCTGGGAGCGACCTGTCGAGCCTCGTCCGGTTCGAGGCGCTCTGCGGTTGCAACCTCGGTGTGCGCCGCTAGACTCAGCGGCCATGAGACGGATGCTGCTGTGCTTGGTGCCGCTGGCGCTGCTCGTCGCTGGCTGCCCAGACAAGGACCGAAAGAGCAAGGTTGACCAGCTGATGAGCGCCGCTCAGATGCCCAGCGGCGATCCCGTGCCGAAACCGCGGGAAAAGACCGTGTGGAAGAAGATGCCCTCGATCAGCGTGGACAACCTGGGAGTCTACATCGGGGGCGAGCGGGCTCATCTCAACGAGAAGAAGGGCGCTGCTGAGCTCAAGGACATCGTCAAGCGGCTGCCCATGGGGGACGAGCCGGTGCCCATCGTGGCTCCGAAAAAGGCCCCGGCCAAACACGTGGTAGCGGTGGTCGTCGCGCTAGGTGAGGGGGGCGCTTCGGAGATCATCATCAAGACCCCAGGGCGCAATGACCTGCCTGATGAGATCACGGTCGTCCCGGAGATGACGCTGGACAAGGTTCCGGGGTGCAGTATCTCGGTGATGGTCAACGACGTGCTCAACACCGGGGTGTGGTCCTACAAAGGGGGGATCGGTCAGAAGCACGTCAAGGGCTTCGCCGGTCCCGACCTGTCCAACACCGCCGAGTCCATCAAAAAGCGCATGAAGATCTGCAAGAGCCCAATCGCCTTCTTCGGAGGCTCGTTCAAGCACGAGTGGCAGCATTTCTACAATCTCGGCGCGTTGGTCACCAAGCTCAACGAGAAGAAGAGGATCGAGAAGCTGGTGCTGCTGGCAGACGAGCCGGTGGCGGGTCGGCCCGTCAAGCTCCGCAAGTGACGGGGCGTTCGTGGTGCGAATCAGAGGGCGCAGGATGAGGCGACGGCTGAACGGTGCGCTCGCTCAGTGCTCGTCCCGGCCGTGCTCGTCCTGGCCGTGGCCGTCCTGGGGGCGCCTGCTGCTTATCACGCTGCTGGTCCTGTGGGCGACGGCCTGCCTTCCGCCGCAGACCGCTGACCAGCCCGACTACCTCGGTCAGGCCCGCCGGGCGGCCGCTGACTCGAAGAACTCCGAGCAGGTGGCCGCCTGGTTGCTCGCCGAGTTGTTGATGCCTGGTGGCGATCAGAAGCAGGCCGAGCGGGCGCGACGGCGCTTGTCAGGCCTCGACGGCCGGGGGGCCTTGTTCGGTCTTGCGCGGGCCATCGACCACGACAACCACGGGCGGTTTCCCGAGGCGGCGACGGCCTATCTGGTGGCTCTCGGTGCCTTGCGGGACAGCCCTCGGCCCGACGCCAGCCTGATGGGTTGGTTCGTAGCCAACCGGCTCGCCGCGCTTCGGGGCGGGGTGGCCCATCTGTGGGACGAGGCAGAGCCAGTGGTGGCGCGGGCCATCGACTCACCTGGCGCCCTTGGCTGGAGAGCCCGCGGTGAGCTAGTCGATTGGTGGAGCTACCAAGCCCTGATGGGCGCGACCGGGCCCAAGGGAGAGGCATTGTTGGACCAGGTGGCCCAACGGCACGGCTGTCTTCGAAATGCCATGCTGGCTGGACCCTTTGGGCATGGCGTATTGAACGACCACCGGGTTGCCTTCGAGGCCGAGCGTCCGGCGCCCTGGCCGGCACGTTTCGCTCCCGATCCGCGGAGCGGCCGCGTGCCCCAGACGATGGCGCTCTCTCGCCATGCTTGCCTGCTCTCGGCGACGCGAAGTGTTGGGCAGGGGGTGTACTACGTTCAGTCGTTCATTGATTTGCCGGCGGCGCGAGACGTCATCATCGCCGTCCAGGGCGCCTATGGGCTCTTCGTCGATGACACGCGAGTGTTGACCCGCGATCGGGCCAACTGGGGTGTATGGCCCCGTTTCGGTGTGCGGCTGCGACTGTCGGCGGGGCGACATCGCATCTTGGCTCGGCTGATTGGGTCGGAGACCTCGATCCGCGTGTTGGGGCCGACAGGTGCACCGCTCCGGCTGGCTGGCTCGGCCAACCAGAGCATGCCTTACATTCTGACACCGCCCGAGCGCCTGCCTGAGCCCAATGTCCTGGAGCCATTCCTGCGAGCTCTCGCCGTGGTGCCGGTCCGTGGGGCCGCGGTGGTGCCGCCAGGCTACGACGTCGACCACCCGGTGACGCGCTACCTGGGGGCCTATCTCGCTCACCTGGAGGGGCAGGACGATCTAGCCAGCGTGTTGATGGAGCCTCTGGTTGCCGACACGGCCAAGGCGACCGCCCTCGCTCTGGCCCAGCACGCCATCTTCGCCGATGGCGACGCCATCTTCCCGAAGGGCGTCAGCCGGGATCGGTCTCGTGATCTGCGGCAACAGGCCGCTGAGCGAGACCCCGATCTGTGGGGGCCTCAGCTGTGGCTGGCGCTGGCCAGCGCCGAGACGAGCGAACCCGCCGAGATGGTGCGGAAGATGGAAGCCCTGGCCCAGCGCTTCGGCCAGGTGCCGGTCGTCATCAAGCAGCTGGCGGCGATGTACGCTCAGCTGGGCTGGCCGGTCGAGCACGGCCGCACCCTAGAGCTGGCGGCCAAGCGCTTTCCCCAGGACGTCGAGGTGCTCAGTGACCTGGTGAAGCTCTACGAGGCCCGTGGCAAGCGCGCTGAAGCTGACGAGCTGGCGGTCCGCATCAGTAAGCTCGACCCCACGGCGGAGGTGAGGTTTCGGCGCGCTCTGCAGCGGCGTGACTATCAGGGGGCCATCGCAGCGCTCGAGCGGATCGGCAAGGTCCGCAAGGATCGGCAGGACATCGCCATCCGCATCGCCGATTTGCTGGTGCGGGCCGGACAACGGTCCGAGTCGCTGGCCAAGCTGGAGCTCGCGCTTCGCAAGAGCCCCGACGATGCTGGCGCGCGGCTGGCTCTGGCGGATGCGCGCTTTGCCGCTGGGGACCAAGAGGCGCTCACCGACGCCTTGGTCGAGGCCATCCGCACCGGATCGGCCGATGGCGGATTGCGCTCGGCCATCGAGCTCGTCGAGGGGATGACCGATCTAGAGCCCTACCGTCGTGACGGCATGAAGGTCATCCAGGAGACCGAGCAGAGCGGTGTGAAGCTGCCGGGAACCGCCGCCCGAGTGCTGGACTATGCGGCCCTGTGGATCGCCGCCGACGGCAGCGCCCGGATGCTGGAGCACGAGATCATCCGGGTGCAATCTCGGGAGGGCATTGCCCGTCACGCTGAGCAGGCGCTCCCGCGAGGGATGGTGCTTCGCATGCGCACCATCAAGAGTGACGGACGGATTCTCGAACCTGAGATCATTGCTCGCAAGCGGACGGTCACGATGCCTCATCTCGAGGTGGGCGACTACATCGAGACCGAGAGCATCTGGCTGCTGCGTCGCGCTGGCGCTGGGGGGCGTCGTTTTCAGTCGCCTCGGTGGTTCTTTCGGGAAGAGAACACCTCCTACCACCTGAGCGAGTTCGTCGTGATCTCACCCGCAAGCCGTGAGCTCGTCATCGAGACCACCGGGGATGTGCCCAAGCCCACGGTCGAGCCCGGCGTGGGTCTGTCGGTCCGCCGCTGGAAGGTCACCGGTTCCCTGGCTCTACCTTCCGAGCCGCTCAGCG
Source organism: Myxococcales bacterium (assembly GCA_030590865.1). Classification (GTDB taxonomy): domain Bacteria; phylum Myxococcota_A; class Polyangia; order Polyangiales; family Polyangiaceae; genus JAPYTK01. Next base: position 17,835 of record JAUVCD010000017.1, read on the forward strand.
CGCCGATCCAGGAGTTCTTGCCGAGCGTTCGAGTCGGTTGGGGTGTGGACCTCGATTCGCAGCTACGCCGGATCGTCGATCTGCAGGCCACCGATCAGCCAGCCGATCCTCGGCTGAGACGGATTGCGCGCAACATCGTCAACCGCAAGCTGGTGAAGCCTGGTGCCCCACGGGTCAAGCTGACGGTCGACCAACGGGCCCGGCGCATCTATCGCTGGGTGCTCGACACGATCCAACCAGGTTCGGAGCGGGCTGGCGCCCGGATTGTCACCGGCAAGAGTGGTGACCGAACCCAGGCGTTCCTCTTCTTATGCCGGCTGGTGGGGGTCGACGCGCGGCTTGGTCTGGTGCGCGATCGACTGAGCCCCCCGCCGCGCGGCCCCTTCTCGGAAGCCGGGATGTTCAACGTGCCGGCGGTTCGAATCAAGACCGAGCGCGGGAGCCGCTGGCTGATCGTGCACGACCGTTTCGCGCCTTACGGCTACCTGCCCAGCTCGTTGCGAGGCCAACCGGCGGTGATCATCGAGCCCTCCAAGCCAGTGCGGAGCGTCACGCCGCCGGTTTTCGAGCGGGAGACCACGTCGTCCGAGGGAGGCGACAGCGCCATCGTCCACCGTGGCGATGTCGAGCTGAGGCCCGACGGTTCCGCCACGGTCAGCCTCACCCAGCATTACCACGGGCGCTACGCCATCCAGCTCCGCACCGTGCTCAACAAGGTTCCAGAGTCCCGTCGCAAGGACGTGGTCGAGGCCAAGCTGCTCGGGCTGGCCCTGCCTGGCGGACGGGTGACTGAGCTCGATGTCCCCAATCTCGAGCAACTCGACGAGCCGGTGAAGCTCTCGATGGTCATCGAGGTCCCCAACCTGGCCCACCTTGCCCGCGGCGAGCTGGTCTTCGACGTGCCCTTCCTCGGCGACCTGTCCCAGCTAGTGCGGCTACCGGAGCGTCAGACGCCGCTATACATCTCGGAGCGGCTGGCGACGCGGGCTCAGGTCGAGCTGCGCATCAAGCTCCCCAAGGGAGCGAAGGTCCTCACGCCTCTGGAGCCGGTGACCATCGAAGACCCCCGGCTGGTCGTCAAGGTTGCCGATGGCATGAAAGGCGGCCGGTTGGTGGTGAAGCGCCAGGCCGATATCCCGGCGGGCCGCGTTCAGCCCAAGGACTACGCCGGCTTCAAGCAGCTGGTCCTGCGGGGAAACGAGGCGCTCGGGCGGACGCTGCGCATTCGCCTGTGAGCTCTGGTCCACTCGCCCATGGTCCACTCGTGCCTTGCGCGCCTGCGAGCGACCGGCTAGGGCCACGGCCATGCAGGTCGGTATCGCCGGGTATCACGGCAGTGGGAAGACCACCGTGTTCAACTGTTTGACCGGCGCCGAAGCCGCGACGGGCTATGGCGGCGGCCGGGAGGCCAATCGGGGGGTCATCAAGGTCCCCGACGAGCGCATCGACGCCCTTTCGGTCATCTACAAGCCGAAGAAGACCACCCATGCCAACATCTCCTTCGTCGATCTTCCGGGGCCTGCCGATGGCGGGGACGGCAGCGGTAGTGGTATCGACGCCCACACCGCCGGCGAGCTTCGCAAGATGGACGCCTTGGTCCACGTGGTGCGCGGCTATGGCGAGGAGCACGGCATGGCGCCTCATGGCGGCAAGGTCGATCCGGCCCAGAACCTCAGCGACTTCGACGCCGAGCTCGGACTGCTCGATGTGATGGTGGTCGACGGGCGCATCGAGCGCCTCAAGCGGGAGGGTAAGAAGACTCGGGAGCTCGAGGTGCTCAGCGAGCTTCACGGCAAGATGGAAGACGGCGAGAAGCCAGCCCGCCTGCTCGAGCTCGATGACCAGACACGGAGCGTGCTCAGTGGCTTCGAGCTGCTCAGCCTCAAGCCACAGCTGGTGCTGTTGAGCCTGCCCGATGAGACCGACGCCGCCGAAGCTGACCAGCTCGACCAGCAGCTGCGCGCGCTGGCGATGCCACGGGGCATCGAGGTGATGTCGTTGCGACCGAACATCGAACAGGAAATCGGCCAGCTGCCGCCAGAAGATCAGGCGACCTTCCTAGAGGACCTGGGCCTCAGCGAGACGGCGCGGGCCCGCTTCATTCGAAGCTGCTACGCCATGCTCGATCTGATCTCCTTCGTCACCGTAGGTGAAGACGAGGTGCGCGCCTGGACGATCAAGAAGGGGACCGTTGCGCTCAAAGCGGCCGGGAAGATCCACTCGGACCTGGAGCGGGGCTTCATTCGCGCCGAGACCGTGGCCTACGACGACTTCATCGCCCTCGGCAAGATGAGTAAGGCCCGTGACGCCGGCAAGCTCCGCCTCGAGGGCAAGGACTACGTGGTCCAGGACGGCGACATCATCAACGTGCGCTTCAACGTTTGAGCGCCGGCGACCCGGTCGGTCGCCCACCAGGCGGATCCGGCTGTGGTCGTTCGGTCTGTGGTCGTTCGATCTGGGTCGCCCAGCCTGCCCGGGTCTCGCCAAATTTTGGCTGAGGCCGCAGGCAGGCTCAGGGGCCCCGGGGACGCGGGCTAGGTGCTGCGTCGGCGTCGAACGGTCAACATGCCGAGACCGAGCAGGGCAAGCCAGGCCGCGTTGGGCGCCAGGGGCGAGCTGCCCGGGGTTTGGCAGCCGCAGCCACCCGACTCCTCGGTGTCACCACTGCTGCTTCCGCTGGGCGTGGCGCCGGCGCCACCGGTGCCGGAGCTGCTCGAGCCGCCGGCACCGCCGGCGCCTTCGGGCACGCACTGGTTGCTGTTCATGTCGCAGATCTCGCCGGGGTCGCAGTCCGACGGATCGTCACAACAGTTGGCAATCGGGCCGTTGATGCAACCGACTGCCGATCCGCAGCTGTCGTCGGTGCAGATGTCACCATCGTCGCAGTTTAGCGTCGTCCCAGTACAGGCACCGGCAGCGCAGGCGTCGTTTTCCGTGCACAGGTCGCCGTCGTTGCACGTCTCGGTGTTGTCTGTGTAGGTGCAGCCATTGACCGAGTCGCAGGTGTCGTCGGTGCAGACGTTGGTGTCGTCACAGGTGACGGCGGAGCCGGAACAGGTGCCGGTCGCGCAAACGTCGTTTTCGGTGCACGCGTCGCTGTCGTCGCATGAGGCCGTGTTGTTGGTATAGGTGCAGCCGTTCGTGGCATGGCAGCTGTCGTCGGTGCAGACGTCGCTGTCGTCACACACGATGGCCGTGCCGCTACAGGTGCCGCCGCTGCACACGTCGCCGGTGGTGCAGACGGTGTTGTCGTCACATGAGCCCGTGTTGTTGACATAGGTGCAGCCATTGGTGACATGGCAGCTGTCGTCGGTGCAGACGTTGCTGTCGTTACAGTTGATGGCGGTGCCGGCACAGGTGCCGCCGCTGCACACGTCGCCGCTGGTGCAGACGGTGCCGTCGTCGCATGAGGCCGTGTTGTTGGTATAGGTGCAGCCGTTGGTGGGATGGCAGCTGTCGTCGGTGCAGACGTCGCTGTCGTTACATACGATGGCAGTGCCGCCACAGGTGCCGCCGCTACACACATCACTGGTCGTGCAGACGGTGCCGTCGTCGCACGAGCTCGTGTTGTTGACGTAGGTGCAGCCGTTAGTGGGATGGCAGCTGTCGTCGGTGCAGCCGTTGTTGTCGTCGCAGCTCAGCGGCGCGGTCGCAGTGCAGCTTCCGCCTGAACAGGACTCGGTGCCGTTGCACACATCACCGTCGTCGCACTGGGCGTTGGACGTGCAGTAGCCGCCCCAGGCCCACGAGTCGCTGATGATGGTGTCTCCGCTGATGCTGTAGGTTCCGCCAGTCCACAGGTTGTCGTTGCCATAGGCCACCATGCCGATCGGCACGCCGCCGGTATCGATGCCCACGAAGGAGGACGAGCCATTGGGCACCCAATTGACCTGACCGAGCATCTGGCCGCTCTGATCCCACACGGTCAGGTACTGGCTGCCGTTGGTGCTCGCGGTCAGGCCCACCTGGTCTACGAAGGTGTCGAAGGTGGCTACGCCTGCATACATGTTTGATTGCCCGATGTGCCAGCCACCGCCGCAGATGGGTGCGGCGAAGGAGGCGAAGGTGGCGTAGTTCGGCTGACTGGCGGTGCCGGGGGTGGTCACTCCAGAGAGAACGTTGGCCAGGGTCCCGGTGTGGAAGGTCATTCCCTGAGACGCGTATTGGGTCAGCGGCACGCCGCCCGAGGTCGGGCCTTCGTCGTACTCCGCTATCCCGTCGACGACGTTCATCTGTCCGTAGGCCGTCAGGGCCGTGACCGCACCAACGGCGGTGATGGTAGACGAGCCGCAAGTGCCCGAGCCCCACACCCAGCTGTCGCTGTAGATGGACGATCCGCTGATGCCGTAGGCTGCGCCACCCCACATGTCGTCGTTGCCGTAAGTCACCATGTAGATGTCTTCGGTTGCTTCGAGGCCCACGAACCCCGAGGTGCCGCCGGGGACCCAGGTCACCTGGCCGATCATCACGCAAGAGGTGTTCCATGCGGTGAGATACTGGGTGCCGTTGGTGCTGGCCGTGAGCCCGACCTGCCGCACCGGCACGCTGAACGTGGCGACTCCAGCGTATCGGTTGGACGGGCTGGTGTACCACCCGCCGCCGAGAGGGCTCGGAAAATTACTGGCATTGGTGGTGGTGTACTGGGCCTGGCTGCCGGTTCCAGGCACACTGCAGGGCAGCGTTCCGATGTCGAAGGTCATCCCTTGCGCCGAGTAGGCGGTGAGCGGGACGGCGCCCGTTGTGGGCCCTTCCTGGAACTCGGCCATGCCGTCGATGAGGATCATCTCATTGATGTCGCTCAGCGGCGTTACGTTGCCACTGGCGGTGATCGTGCCGGCCCAGGCCGTCCCGGTCATCGCAAAAAATGCCAACAGAAAACTCAGTGCCCTGTGCATCTCGCCTCCACAGTGTCCAGGTGAAGCAATAGACCAACGGCCAGACAGCCATTGGCAATCTTCCAAGCTATCAGGTTTCTCCCCTGCTTAGTGGATGTCTAGGCTTGGTGTCGCTCAAGTGCCGAGCCGGGGACGGAACGCTGAGGGGCGCCAGCGGCCGGGAAGGCGGAGCACCGGAGGTGCGTGGTCGCGCAGCGGGTCGGGTGGTGGCTACGGGGGAGCGCAGGTACCAGGAGCGCAGGTACCCGGGGTTGACCAGCACTGGGTGTGCCAGATCGGCTGGCCGTCCTCGCTAGTGGCAACTATGAACAGGGCCAAGGGGCCACGAGACGCGGTTGGCAGAGGTGGAACAAGAGCAAGAGGCAAGTTCGGAGCTGCCCCAGGGGCTGAGGGCTTCGACGGCGCATTTCGTCGCCTGGGTCGTTCTCGCCTGCGTGAATGTCTGCACCTACGCGGCTCTGAGTAGCACCGGCGTGCCGGCGAAGGTTTGGTTTGCTCGGCAGTTCTTCGACGTCGGACAGATGCTCGCCGCGGGCCTGGTGGTGGCGGCGGTCGTGGCTTTGGGGGAACGGATGGGTCGCGGGCCTAGACGGTGGCTGGGTCGTCTCGCCGTGGCCATCGGGGCCTCGGTCGTCGGTTCGAGGGTGCTGGTGGACGACCTTTCCAGTCGGGCCTCTGAGCTGGCGCCTGGTGCATGGGGGCAGCTGCTCTTGTGGGTGATGATCGGCCTGATCGGCACGAGCATCCCGATGGCTGCATGGCTGCCGAGGGCGATTGAACGGATTTGGTGGCGTGGCGGTTTCGCTTTCGTCGCCTTGAGCGTGGCGGTGGTCAACCATCTCCTGCTCACTCGCAACTACCCGGGCATTCACCTCTTCGCCGGCTGGCTGGCGGCCACCGCTCTCGGTGGCGCGCTTTGTGGTAATCGCACCGCAGCGGCGCTCGGACGACGCCTTGCCGGTCGGCCCCGGTGGCTGGGACCGGCAGGTGGTGCGGTGCTGGTCACCGTCGGTGCAACGGCTGTGGTGATGCCGCCGCCAAGCTCGGTGTGGGTGGAGCTGTTCAAGGCCTCAGGGACGATCTTCGCGCCCTTCGTGGCCCGCGCTCAGGCTGCGGCTCGGGAGCGCACGTCGGTCGTCGTAGCAGCCAGCGACTGGTATCTCGATCGGTCCGAGTTGCCGGCCATTGTGCCGAGCAAACCGTCCCTCGTACCCAGTGATGCGATCGTGGTGCTGATCACCATCGACGCAATGCGACACGAGTTGCTCGAGACCGACGAGTTCGAGAAGGACCTTGGGGCTCTGCTGGCCCTGCGCAACCAGTCCGTATACTTCACCCAGGCCCGCGCGCCGGCGCCTGCCACCGGGCCTTCGCTGGCGGCCATCTTCTCCGGCCGGTTCTTCTCCCAGCTGTATTGGACCAAGAAGAAGAGGGGCCGAGGACGGGGCAAGTACTTCCTCGAGCAAGAACGGCGGGAGCGCTTCACCCATCTGCTCGCCCGCAACCAGGTCACCACCATTCTGTTCGCGGCGACGTCCGGATTCATGAACAGTTATGGCGTGTGCGGCGGGTTCGTCGAAGAGTCGAGGCCTCACCGGGAAAAGCGTACGGGGCGTGCCGAAAAACTGATCGACGCCGCCATCGCCCGGGTCGAGCGCGACAGCAGCGGGGCGATGTTCATCTACATGCATCTCATGGAGCCCCACTCGCCCTACAACCTCGCCGGCAAGTGGGGTACGCCGTACCAGCGGTATGTTCGGGAGGTGGGCATCGCCGGACGGGAGATCCAGCGGCTCGATCGTGCCTTGACCAAGCTGGGTCTGGCGGATCGTTTGGTGCTGATGGTGGGCGCCGATCATGGCGAAGCCTTCGGCGAGCACAACACCAAGTACCACGCGCTCACCATGTACGAGGAGCTGTTGTGGGTACCGCTCTTGATACGGGTGCCTGGTGTGCAGCCGCGCCGGGTGGACCGCCGGGTCTCGCTCGCCGATCTGGGTCCCACGATCCTCGATCTCATGGGCGCGCCGACACCGGCCACCTTCTTGGGGCAGAGTCTCGTGCCCTACTTACGTGGTGAGGACGTCGAGCTCGAGCGGCCGCTGGTGGCCGAGTCGGGGAGACACATCCAGGTCATGTACTTCGCTGACGGCACCAAGGCGATCTTCGACCGGCGACAGGGCGTCCGGGAGTTCTACGATCTCGAAGCCGACCCGGGGGAGTTGCACAACCTCTACGATGACAGAATTCCGTCCGTCACCGCACGGTTCGACATGCTTCAGGCGTTCTTCGATCGCCACACACTCGTGCGTGAGGGCTACACCGTGCCCTACCGACCTTGACGGTTGTGGTTTGGTGCGCTGCGCGACCTTCGGGAGCTGGGGTCGAGGCGCTAAGACGGGGGCGGCGAGACCCCAGTGCTTTCGGTCAGAGGGACCGCAAACGGAGCCCTAGCTCGGTGGTGTATCCCACCAGCCGGTCTTGCACCTTAGAGTCTTCGTCGATGATGTAGACGGTGGGGAACGAGTCGATGCGGTAGTCCTCTTGGGTCTGCTCCGTTCCTTTGAGCACCGGCACGTTGAGCTCATGGCTGCTGGCGAACTCGCGCAGATCGCCCTCTTGTTCGTAGGCCAGCCCGATGGCGTAGACCGCGACTTCGTCCTCGCTGCGTCCCTCTCGGAGTGCCCTGACGTTGTGAGAGGAGAGCTCACAGACCGAGCACCAAGGCGCAAAGAAGTAGAGCACCAGCGTGCGCCCCTTGGCGCTGTCCGTTCCCAGTTGTTTGCCGTCCAGCGAGGTCAACGAAATGGTCGGTGCCGTAGTTCGTTCAGGGAGCAGGTTGCGGGCTTGCCACTTGGTTATGCCCCACAGAGCTACGAGCACCAGGGCAACTTGAAGGAGGGTGCCGCGAGCTTTTTGCCAACGGGTGCGGGGCGGTTCTGGCTTCTGATCAGACTCGGCCTCGGACTCGGATTCGGCCTCGGACTCGGACTCGGACTCGGGCTCGGATTCGGTTTTCTTGTGCGCCATGGGCTGCGTTCCTTGCAGGAGCATAACCACCGTTTCGGCTAGCGCAATCGCGCTGGCTGACCTGGATGAGCGGCTGGCGGGCCCGACTCGATGGTGGGCCCTCGCCGGCGCTTTACCGCGCAGGGGCCCCGACCTAAAAGCGGCCTATGAAGTCCGGCCCCATTCCCGAGACCCTGCTCGAGGCAGCGGCGCTGGCGACCAACTTGGTGCCACGGCCAGTCTTCGACACCTTGGTGGCCACCGGGCTCGCCCGGACCTTGATGGTGGCTAGCCGCCTCGGGGTTTTCGATGCCCTCGCCGACGGCCCGCTTGATGCTGCCGCCGTCGCCCAGCGCTGTGATACCGAGCCCCATGCGACGGACAAGCTCTTGGGAGCCCTCGCCGGCTCGTCCTATTTGCAGGTGAAGAAGGGGCGCTATTCCCTCGCGCCGGTAGCCCGCCGGTGGTTGCTGAGCGATGGCCGCGGTTCGCTGCATGACCACATGGATTTGATGTTCGTCACCTGGCGTTGGCTCGAGCACTACGAGACCTACGTGCGGACTGGCGAGCCCTTGGATGTACATGCCGACTTGTCTCCCCAAGAGTGGGGTTCCTACCAGCGCGGCATGCGGGCCCTGGCGAGCCTCCTCGCTCCTGAGGTGGCGCTCCGGACGCCGGTGCCCCGACGAGCCAGAGACATGCTCGACATCGGGGGCTCTCACGGCTTCTATTCGGTGGCCCTCTGCAGACGGCACCGCAAACTGCAGTCCACGGTGCTCGACTTGCCTGAGGCGGTGGCCCATGCCGGCGACATCCTGGCTCGGGAGGCGATGGGCGCGCGGGTCACGCTGCAGAGCGGCGACGCTCGCACCGCCGATTTGGGAGAAGCGCGCTACGACCTGATCTACATCGCCAATCTGCTGCACCACTTCGACGATGGCACCAACGCCGCCTTGCTGGAGCGAGTCGCCCGGGCCCTTCGTCCTGGCGGGGTTGTGGTGGTGCAAGAGATCGTGCGCCACCGTCCTGGCATGGTGGGCGAGCAGCCGGGGGCGCTTGGCGATCTCTATTTTGCCGCCCTCAGTGCTGCTGGCATCTACAGCTTCGACGAGATCGCCCAGTGGCAGCGCGCCGCGGGTCTGAAGGTGCGACGCCCACGGCAGTTCTTGACCTACCCGGGGGTGGGTCAGCAAGCCGCGACCAAGGCTCGCTGACGCCGTTCCCGTTGGGACGATTAGCTCCAGTCGAGCACCAGCCAGCCCCGTCGCAGCGCAACGAAGCGGAGGCGGGGGTCGGGGGCGACGACCCGCGGCTGGCCGACCCGTTCGAGCATCGGGAGGTCCGAGTGCGAGTCGGTGTAGAAGAACGAGCGGTCCAGATCGACGTCCTGCGCTTGGGCCCAGCGCTCAGCGAGCTCGACTTTTCCCGGGCCGTAGCACATCGGGTGCTGGTAGCGACCGACCAGGCGCTGCTGATCGTCGAGGGGGAAGCGGTTGGCAAGATAGTCGTCCAGCTGCCACGTCTCGGCGGCCACGCTGGCTTCGAAGCTCGAGCTGTTGGTGAGCAGGACGAGTCGGTGACCTTGGGCTCGGTGGGACGCCATGGCGCGGGCTGCGCCGGGCCGCAGGCAGTGGGCGATATCCCGGTGAAACCACTGTCTGGTCCGAGCAGCCAGGTCGGCTTCCAATTCACCGCGGTAGTGGCGAGTCGCCGTGCCAAAGGCGGTCTCGATGTCCACCAGAGACAGGTGGTAGAGGGCGCTCCAGAAGGCGGCCCGGGCCATCAGGAGGCGGCTGATGTTGCCGAGCTGGCGTTCGTGCCATGCCCACAGCAGGCCGCTGTTCACGTCGATGAGGGTCCGGTCCAGATCGAAGAAGGCGCCGATGGATGACATGTTGAGGTCCGCTGAGGGCCAACTATGGTCGCAAGGCCCCATCTCACGCAACGTCCCATGATGCGTTGGTGCTCCGCCGGTCCTTCCGCGAATCGCGGACTCGAGACTAGCGCGGCGGGTCGATGACGCCCTTGAGCTGCATCCCCGTCATGTCGCTATAGGTATAGGGTCCGCTGCCGATGGGCACAGCGGTGACGTTCCAGGTGGTCGGGTGCACCTTGTAGGCCGAGTTGGCCGCTTCGGACACCGTCCAGACGTAGCCTTCGTAGTCGATGGCTACGCCGACCATGTCGGATCCACCGACCGGCTGGCGGTTCACCACCGTCACGTCTTCCATGTGCACCTGAACCAGGTCGCCGCCGGTGTTGGCCGCCCAGACGAAGTTGGCGCTGAGCTCGGTGCCGACGGCGATGCCGCGGTTGAAGCCGGCGACGTCGACCCAGACGTTTTCCTGGTTGAGAGGATCAAAACGGGAGATGCAGCCCAAACCAGAGGTCCAGACGCGGCCCTTGACGTCCACCGAGATGCCGTAGCCGCAATGGACCGGGAAGGTCTCGTGGTCGTTGAGGTTGTTGAGGCTGATGCGTTCGATGGAGCAGAGCCCGATCGTGCAGGCCATGTCGATGGTCCAGAGGTTGCCCTTGTTGTCGATGGCGCCGCCATAGTGACCCAGGCCCGTCACCGCTTGGTCCAGGATCTGTCCGGTGTCGCCGTCGAGCTTGTAGATCGTCTTGTTCATCATGGCGCCGATGAAGACGTTGCCGCCTAGACCGGTGTCGGGATCCTCGGTGCCGTCCCAGGCGGTAGCCCGGGCGCCGATGCCGCCGCCAGCGAAGGGAGTGTTCCACAACATGCACTCGTCCTCGCCCCAGGCACGCACGTCGTTGGGGCCAAGCGAGGTATCCATCACATTGTTGTCGTTCCGGTCGTCGCAATCGTAGTAGTCGCCAGCAAACTTGGTCACCGACGATGGCCCCGAGCTGGGAGAGCGATTGGTCACGACCGCGTCGCCGTGCAGATTGACCGAGGTGCGGGAGGGATCCCCGGAGGCGCCCTGGGGGCTGGTCACGTAGCGAGCGACCTCTTCGCCGTTGATGGTGCAGACCTTGGACAGGGTGCCCTCAGCGGTGTTGGCTATCCAGATGAAGGACTGCTCTGCCCCAGGACACATGTTGGGTCCCGTTGGGCCTGAGTCCAAATCGCCGCTGTCCAGATCGCCACCGGCATCGGTTAGACCGCCGCCGGTACCGGAAGAGGAGCTGGTGCTGCCGCCAGTGCCGCTGCTGCTGGTGCTGGTGGTCTCGCCATCGCCGTCTCCCGTGGCGCTGCAATACACGAGGGCTGCGCCCAGAGCGGGCAGGGCGGTGAGGAGGAACAGTCGCTTGTCCATGACAATCTTCCTTGCGCTGGGTTCGAGTCCCAGAATGACTCGATCCCGCGGTTTTGTCGATGGCTGACTCTACCAGCCGATGCCGTCATCTCATGGCGGCATCCCATGGCGGTCGCCGCCTGGCCACCACGACCCGCCAGCTACCATCCCCAACGAGGCGGTGATACGCGCTGTTGAATGAAGGCTGTGACAAGTGGCGCGCTGCTCGTGGTGCTGATGGCGGTGGGCTGCGGACCGAGCCGCATGGGCCGGGAGCCGGACGACGGGAGCTCAATCCCCATCGCCGGCTCAGCGGACAAGCCAGACCCGACCCTGGCGGGACGCCAGGCCTTCGAGAACCCTGGTGGTATGTGGACGCCCGGGCAGGTGGCCGACCAGGCGGCGACTCTGCGTAAGCTCGGCGTGGCGATGGATCCCGAGGTCTTTCGAGACCCCACGGCCCACCCCCTCGGTGCGGTGGTGTTCCTCGGCGGTTGCTCGGCCTCCTTCGTCTCTTCCGATGGCCTGATCATCACCAACCACCACTGCGCCGCTGGGGCGCTCCTGTACAACTCTCAGGGTGGCGACAACTTCCTGAGGGACGGGTTCTTGGCGGCGGCGCGCAAGGACGAGAAGTGGAATGGCCCTGCGGCCCGGGTCTATGTCACTCAAGCCTTCACCGATGTGACCACCAAGGTCCGTGATGGCATCGAGAAAGTGGCCGACGATTTGCAGCGGCACGAGCTGATCCAGCAGCGCAACAAGCGCCTGGTCGCGGATTGCGAAGAAGGTCGTCCTGAGCTGCGCTGCAGCGTGGTCAGCTATTACGGCGGTGAGCAATACGTTCTCATCGAGCAGCTGGAGATCCGTGATCTGCGCTTAGTTTATGCTCCGGCCGAGAGCATTGGGTCGTTCGGAGGGGAGACCGACAACTGGCGCTGGCCACGTCACGCCGGGGACTTCGCCTTCTTCCGCGCCTATGTGGGGCCGGATCTGCAGCCTGCCGATTATGACGAGAAGAACGTTCCCTACCGACCGAAGCACCACCTGGAGATCGCCAGCGAGCCTTTGAAGGCAAGCGACCTGGTGTTCGTCGTGGGTTACCCAGCCCGCACGACCCGGCTGCGCACCGCCCAAGAGGTGGGCGAAGCGGTCGACTGGAGCTATCCCCGGCGTCTCCGGCTGTGCCGGGACTACATCACCTTGC
>JAUVCD010000101.1 GCA_030590865.1 Myxococcales bacterium
AGAGATAGATGAAGCCCATGCCTGTCGGTGGAACGTGGCGCACGTCAGCCACCACCCAGCGGACCCGACTGGGTGGGATGCCGAGCCAGCGCTGCAGTGCCTGGCCCGCGTCCACCATGCGACTGCTGATCTCGATCTGAACCGCACAGGCGTGGGGATGGAGTTTCTGTAGCAGCAAACCCTGGAGCCCGTTGCCGGCCCCGAAATCGCTGGAGATCGTCTCTGGGCCGAGCCATGGCCCCGCCTTGATGATCGGGTTCAACCCGCCGGCGTGGCACCAATAGCCGCCGGTCTCATCGACGACTGCTCGCTCCGCTGGCGTGTAGGGCGCTTCGTGCCCATGCAAGTGGCAGTACAGCTCGAGCAGCGACTCTTCGATTCGCTCGGGGTCCGGACTACTCAACGAGCCGACCAGTTGGCGGCGCAGTGGCTCGTAGTTGGGATACAGAGCCAGCGGATCCGGTGGCGGCGGCAACCGGGAAAAAAGCCCCATCAGCGCGAACAGCTGCTCCAGCTCTTCGACTGGACGCTCATCTCCCGCAAACGTCCGGCGCAGCCTTGGGACTAGGTCGGCTGGCAACGGCTGGGGAGTTTGTGCCATTTTAGGGCCCTTGGCCTCCATGGCCGGCTGGCCGTGGACGCTGGGCACAAGGCTATGCCACGCTCACGCCGTCACCGGAGTGACAGCGCAAGCGCAGGCACAGTTAAAGCTGACCTAGCGGGTCTGCACCCGAGGCGAGTCGCTAGGTCGACGCCCTCACGACAGAGGCTAGACGCAGCCAGTCGGCTTGGGCAGGCCAGCGACCTTGCAGGCGCCCTTTGCCGGACCCGACGGGAACAGCTCATAGACCTTCTTGAGCTTGAAGCCCGTGGCCTTGCAGAGCTTGCGGATCATCGGGGCGACGCCGAATTCCATGTAGTACTCGCGGAGGTAGTTGACCAGCTTCCAGTGCTCGTCGGACATGTCCTCCACGCCCTCGGTCAGGGCGAGAGCGTTCGCTACGTCTTTGTTCCACTGATCAGGCTCTTGAATGAACCCATCCTCATCGACCTCTAGAGTCGAGTCACCAACTTGAAATTGCCCCATGGCGATGCCTCCAAAACTACGGTGTTGTGTTGTCCTTATCCGACCCACTGTCAGGGGTGGAAGTCTGGTCGGCGGCCCCCGCCGCCTGCGATTTGTGCTCGCGCTCAATGGCCTTCAACAGCTTCGGTTCCGGTGAGTAGCCGAGCTTCATGGCCTCGGTCAAGGTGGCCTGCGCTTCTTCGAGCTTCTTGGCGGCGAGCTGGGCCACCGCTAGGTGGTAGGTACCCGCCGGGTGGCTCGGATCGAGCTCGACGACTCGCTGGAAGCAGGTGAGCATGCGTTTGGGTTGCCCGAGATACATGTGGCCCAGCCCCTTGTTGTAATGGGCATGCACGAGATCCGGGTCGATTTCCAGGGCTTTGGTGTTGGCTTCGATGCAGCCGTCGAAGTCCCAGTGGGTCATCATGGCGCCGCCCAAGTTCACCCATCCCTCTACCGACTTGGGGTCGAGCTCGACGGCCTTGCGGAGCGTCTCTTCCCCAGCCCGGATCGACTCGGTCTTGAGTAGGGCGGTCCCGAGCCGCACGTGGGCGCGTGCCGAGGTTGGATTGTCAGCTACTGCTTGGTGCAGCTTGTCCATGCGGACTTTCCTGCTGGCTTTATCGGATGTCACAACACCCTCCTTCGCCCACCCGCTTGCTCAGTGACTCGCTCAGGCTCGCCCCGACCTTGCCGGGGCAGCGGGCCACGATGGTCCGCAGCGTCTCGGTCAACCCGTCGCGCAAATTTTCATCTGCGGCCAGACGGACCAGGTCGGGCACCACAGGCAGTAGCAGCTCCGGTTGCTCGGTGGCAATGGCTTGAAGCACCTCTGGTGCGGTTGCGGCGTTGGTTCCCGACTCGTCGTTCATGGCCCAGACCAACCGGCGAATGACGTCTTCCACCAACTTGGGGTGATAGTTGCCGGCCACCGCAATGCCCCGGGCAGCGGTCTGCCGCAGCTTGGGGTCGGGCTGGTAGGTCAGGCCCACCAGGTGGCGGATCGCACGAGCGTCCCGGGCGATCAGCGGCTCGACGTCCGCCAGCCGGTCCTCCTGGACTGCCCGGCGGATCTGGGCGCGTAGCCCAGTGGCCGACCGCCGTCCCCCTCCAGAGCGAAGCTTGTGGGTCAGCTGGTCTCGCTCGACCATCCGTTCTTCTGCCTGTTTGCGGGCTGGCAGCTTCAGTTGTCGCAGTCGTTGCTTGGCTGCCGGGCGATCGGTGGGGGAGATTGTGTCCTCGGTACCACGGGCCGCCATCACCCCTCGCAGCTGGGCCGCCAGTCTGGCGGGCTCGCCTCGTCCAGTGGAATCGATGGCCTCCCAGGCCGCCTGCACCAGGGCAGGCGCCCAAGCCGGGGTGCCCAGGGCATGCAGATGGGTGTAAGTGGCCACGACCTTGCCGACCTGGATGCCGTCCCGTGCCTCACCTACGCCCACACCGCGCTCCATGGTGAGCACCGTGGTGAGCTCAGCCGCAGAGCCGACCACCTGAGAGTAGTGAAACTCGTGGCCCTTGAGCTCGGTGCCTATGGGCAAGAAGGAGTTTTCACTGTCCACTCGGGCGACCACGTAGCCATGGCCCTGCGGTCGAGCCGATTGCTTCACCACCAGGGGCAGGACGCCCACCATGGGATGGGACTGACCGTCTTGCTCGATGGCCTGGCTCAGGTAGCTCAAGCCGCCACACTCGGCCCACACCGGTAGGCCTTCGGCGATTCGCTCTGCCAGGGCATCGCGAAAGGCCCGGTTGGCGCTCAGCTTTTTGGCATGAACCTCTGGGAAACCGCCGCCGGCATAGAGGGCATCGATGTGGGGCAGCTCAGAATCGTTCAGCGGGGACAGGAACACGAGATCGGCTCCCGCTGCCTCGAGAGCCTCCAGGTTCTCCGGGTAATAGAAGGAGAAGGCGCGGTCTCTCAGCACGCCGATGCTCACCCGGCCACGGGACTCTGAGGCCAGCTCGCCGTCCTCGGCCAGTGCAGCGTCAGCGATTGCAGGGGCCGTGGCGTCCTGAAGGGGAGGGGCGGACCGAGCCAGATCGATCAGCGAGGCGACGTCGACCTGCTCCTCAATCACCTTGCCTAGCTTGTCGAGCACCTCTTTAGTGTCTGGGTGCTCGAAGGCGGTGACGAGGCCCAGGTGACGGCTGGGCAGGTGCTGATCCCGCAGCTTGCGGATAGCTCCAAGCACCGGCACGTCCGTATCGGCGGCCAGGGCTTCTCGGATGACTTTCTCCTGCCGCGCAGTCCCGACGCGGTTGAGGATGACCCCTGCGAGGTTGACCTCTGGGTCGAGCTTGCGGCAGCCCAGCACCAGGGCGGCCACCGTGCGGGTCGTCTTGGTGGCGTCGACGACCAGCACCACCGGCGTGCCGGTCAGCTTGGCCAAGGCGGCGGTCGAGTGAGTCCCCTTGGCATCGAGGCCGTCGAACAGCCCTCGGTTGCCCTCCACCACCGCCAGATCGGCGGAGGCGGAGGCCCGCACCAGCGACTGGGTGAGCGCCGACGGAGACATCAGGAAGGTATCGAGGTTGCGCCCCTTGGGTCCCGCAGCGGCGCCCAGCCAGGCTGCATCGATGAAGTCTGGCCCTTTCTTGAAGGGCGCCACCTTGAACCCCCGGGCTTTCAGCGCTCGTATCAATCCCAGCGCCACCAGCGACTTGCCGGTATCGCCCGCAAGCCCAGCCACCACGAGGCGTGGCAGTTGAGCTGCGGTTGAAGGCTCGGGTTGGGCCACGCTACGCTCGGGGGAAGTGCCTAGGGGCTAGATCATGTCCAGGAAGCCGCAGGGACATTCGTCACCGCATTTGCTGCAGCCGTCGCAGACGTCGAGCTTGATGGTGTAGTAGTGGCCCGGCGTGATCTGATCGACCTTCTTGAAACATGCGGGGGTGCAATACATCCAGCACTTCTCGCAGCCGAAGCACTGGCCGCAGGAGAAGCAGCGGGTGGCCTCTTCGATGAACTGATCCGTGGTGATCGCCTGAGTGATCTCGTCGTCCGGCTTGCTCAGCCACTCGTCGACGGGACGGTGAGTCGGCTCGACCCTTTCCTTGGCATCGTAGGTTTCGAGCTTGATCCGCTCGGCCTTGATCTCCGGATAGTCCCACTTCTTGGGTAGCTCGAGCCCGCGCAACTTGTGGTGGACGGTCTGAGCTGCTCGATTGCCGTGGCCCACCGCGGTGGCTGCGATATGCAGGTCGATGACGTCGCCGCCTGCATAGACGTCGCCTGTGTCCGCATCCTTCACCAGGCCGGTGTCGTCTACGTCTAGCCAGCGCTTCTTGGGGCCAAGGCCTGGAATGGGATCCCAGTCCGGTTCCTGAGAAATGGCTGCGATGAGGCTGTCGATCTGAATGTCGAAGTCCGATCCGTCGATCGGTACGGGCCTCCGCCGCCCAGAATCGTCGGGCTCACCGAGCTCCATGCGCCGGGCGACCAAAGTGGTCATCTTGTCGCCTTCCCGCTTCACCTCAATTGGAGCGACCAGATACTCGAGCTTCACGCCCTCTTTCAGGGCATCCTCGATTTCCGTCTCGATGGCTGGCATCTCCTTGCGGGTACGCCGATAGATGATGGTCACATCCGCCCCGGTGCGCCGCGCCACCCGCGCTGCATCGATGGCTGTGTCGCCCCCGCCGATGACGCCGACCTTCTTGCCCACGTCGACCGTCTCGCCCCGGTTGACCCGGTTCAGGTAGTCGGTCCCGGTGAAGACCATCGGGCCTTCCTCGCCAGGGATGCGGAGGAGCTTGCCCTTGTGGGCGCCAATGCCCAGGAAGATGATCTTGTGCTTCGCTCGCAGGTCCTCAACCGAAATGTCTTTGCCCACCTCGGTGCCCAGCTTCAGCTCGACGCCCAGATCGACGATCCGCTGAACCTCGGCCTCCAGCACGTCCTCAGGCAGCCGGTAGAACGGAATCCCGTAGTAGAGCATGCCGCCCACGGCGGGCAGCTTCTCATAGACAGTGACTGGATAGCCGAGCCGCGCCATTTGGTAGGCGAAGGACAGGCCGGCCGGACCAGCGCCAATCACGCCGATCGACTCGGGATGCTTCTCGTCGGTGGTCTTCTCGAGGGCGAGCTTCTTCTCCAGCGCCCAATCGCCGATGAAGCGCTCCATCGCATTGATCGACACGGCGCCGTCCTTGGCTTGTCGATTGCACGCGTCCTCGCAAGGATGAGGGCAGACCCGCCCCATGATGGCCGGGAACGGATTGGTGTTTACCAGCTCCCGCCAGGCCTTCTCCAGCACCTCGTCCTGGTTCAGCCCCATCTTCTCGCGTTGAGCAATGAGGGTGATCCAGCCGCGAATGTCGGTGGTGCAGGGACACTGGGCGATGCAGGGAGCCAACTTGAGCTGCTGCTGGGGCCGGAGCGCCGACTGGGCGGAGCCAGAGGCACCTGTCTGCCGTAGTTTCTTCTTCTTGCCCTTTTTCAACAGACCCATGACTCACCGCCTCTGCTTGGAGCGTGAACGATACGCCCCAACGTTTCTTTTTTGGCCTCCGGAGGGCTCATTCAAGAGCCCGCCGGAGCGCAACGACTAGGCGTTGCGTGATGAACCGAGAGCAGCGCGGTGGCTCTTCTTGCGGAAGGGGCCGCCGCCAACTCGTCGGTTCCTGATTACTTCTTCGCGTCAGGGCCGTCGGGATTCAAGACGATGTAGCTGCCGCCCACATACGAATAGGTGCAGCGCGCCGACTCGATAAGTACGCGAATAGCCTTCTTGCAAAGCTTCTTGTTGCACTTCTCATCGCCGAACTTGCTGATCATCGCCTTGGTGAGATCCATGGCCTTGACGTTACGCTTGCCGTGGTACTCCTTGACCATCTCATACATGGCATCGGCAAGTTCTTCGGTTCCCATTTCGTCGCTCATAACCCCTCCTAGTCCTTTGGCTGCCGGAAGTGCATTGACGTGTGGTAGGTCCCGCCCGCGTGGGCGAAGTCGTCAATGTGGAACTTGCTGAACTCGAGGCCCGTCAGCTCGAAGAACTTCGGCCAGCCGATCCGGTCGATCCACTCACCCATGCGCTCGTACTTCTGCGCATTGGCTGCATAGACCTCGACGATGTTCTTGACCGCGGCGACCGTTGAGGGCCAGCGCGGCGGCTCGTTGGGAATGTAGGGCACCGCGAGCTTGGAGAACCGCGGTACGGCGCGGCCCTGGCAGACCTTGCCACCGACCCAGATGGAGATACCGTCGGTCTCCGGGTCGTTCAGGGTCATGGCAGGACAGACGGTGTAGCAGTTCGCGCAGAACATGCACTTGTCGTCGATGACCTCGACCGACTCTTTGCCGTCCACCACCTTGGGACGAACCGCGCCAGTCGGGCAGGATGACACCGTGGTCGGGATCTCGCACTGAGCCTTCATCAGGTCGTGCTTGACGTCCGGCAGTCGGCGGTGAACGCCCAGCAGTGCAATGTCCGAGCAATGCACGGCGCCGCACATGTTGAGGCAACAGGCATAGGCAATGCGCAGTTTGGCCGGGAGCGGCTTCTCACCCTTGAAATAGGGATAAAGCTCGTCCATGACGGACTTGACGACGCCCGAGGCATCGGAGGCCGCCGAGTGGCAATGGATCCAGCCCTGGGTGTGCACGATGTTGGTAATCGTCGCGCCCGTGCCGCCCACGGCATAGCCTGCCTTTTCAACGCGCTCGACCAGTGCGTCGACCTTGGATTCGTCGGTGCAGAGGAACTCGACGTTGTTGCGGCTCGTCCACCGAAGGTGGCCATCGCAGAACTCCTCGGCGATGTCTGCGAAGACCCGCAGCGACTTGGTGCTGATCAACCGGCAGGTTGCTGCACGCACGGAAAACAGCTTGTCGCCTGACTCGCCGATGTGCATCAGGACACCAGGCTTGACGATCTCGTGGTCCTTCCACTTGCCGTAGTTGTCCTTGATGATCTTGGGGAGGAACTTCTCGTAATGGGGCGGTCCGATATCGGTTGTCCGCTTTGACATATCTATAGTCATTACATCTTCTCCTTAGTGCTCTGTCCTCGGTACGCCGTGCCTACTCGTCGTCGTCGCCATCTAGTTCGTAGAAGATGTACGGATTGGTACGGGGATGAATGACCATTTCGGGGATTGGATCCAGACCGATCTGCTCGAGGAAGTTGCCTAGGCCAACGCGCTGAATGAACTCACCGACGCGCTCGCGGTTGTTGCCGTGCTCGCCCCAGAGGTCCCAAATCGCTTCGGTGAGCTCTTTGAGGTCCTCGTAGGGAGGCTCCATGCTGATGAAGGGCACCATGACCGATGACAGGAGCGCGCCGCCCATGATGGGGGCCTTGGCGCCGAGGAGAATCGTTGCTCCTCGATCCTTGCCGGGTCGCAATGCACGGTGCAGCACGTTGATGCAGTGCATGCACTTGACGCAGTTGTCGTCATCGATAGCGAGCTTCTTGCCGTCCCAGTTCATGCAGCCGGTGGGGCAGCGGTTGGTGACGTCGGCCTTGATGTCGACCTCGTCGCCTTCGCCGTACTTGGTCATTGCCGCGTCATCGATTTGAATCTCGTCACGCCAGGTGCCGATGACCGAACAGTCGGAGCGGGCAATCGAGGCCACGCAGTCATTGGCGCAACCGGCGAACTTGAACTTGTATTTGTAAGGGAATGCCGGGCGATGCAGCTCGTCCTGGAACTCCTGGGTGATGTCGTAGGCTGCATTCATCGTGTCATACATGGCCCACTCGCAGCGCGCCTGGCCGCAGCAGCAGCTGGGCGTCCGCATGTCCGAGCCCGAGCCACCGAGGTCGAAGCCCAGATCGGTCAGCTCTTTGAAGACAGGCTCCAGGGCGTCAGTGACGCAGCCCAGGAAGATGATGTCGCCGGTGGATCCGTGGAAGTTGGTGATCCCCGAGCCGTGCTTGTCCCAGATGTCGCAGAGCTTGCGCAGGATGTCGGAGGTATAGAACCAACCAGAGGGCTGGTTGATACGGATCGTGTGGAAGTGCGCTACGTTGGGGAATTTCTCCGGCAGCATGCTGTAGCGGCCGATGACGCCACCGCCGTAGCCGAAGACGCCCACGATCCCGCCGTGCTTCCAGAAGCCAATTTTCTCTTTGTAAGAGTGCTCGAGCACGCCGAGGAGGTCGTCGGCGGCCTCGTTGTCTTGGGCGCTCAGCTTGATCTCTTTGACGAAGCTCGGCCACGGCCCCGTCTCGAGCTGATCCAAAAGGGGTGTTTTTCGCATGTTGGTTATCGCAGCTCCTTAGGTCGATCGCTTGGTTTGCCGGTAGGGCGCACGGACTTTGGTGGTCTGGGACCACAAGCCCGCTGTAATGGACCCGTCATCAATGGCTTTTTGGGCCATTGTTAGGCCGTTCGTCAGGCTGGTTCGCATGCACGGCCGGTCCAGCGAATGGGCCTCTGCGGCGGTAGAAATACCGAACGGAAACCCTTACGCACGGCGGTTTCTACTCATGGCGCTGGGCGGATGTCAACAGGACAAAAGACACCTCCCAGGCCCGTTTGAGCGTGTGACCTAATCTTTGGATGCCATTGATAAAATTGGCTAATCGCCAGCCCTCGATCTGGCCCTGCTCAAGTCCCGATCGGCCCCCTCGAAGCGTGTCTTTTCGGGTCCGTCAAGGGGGGAGGGCGATGGTCCAATGGCACCCAGGTTCTCGCACCGGTTCATTCGCTCAGCGGTGAGCTGAACGGGCGTTCCTGGACCATCGAGCCCAGTTGGTTCGACCCTGTCGCGGCGGGTCTTGCTCCGACCTCCATTCCTCGCTAGACGTGCCTGCCGATCTGCAGAAAGGACGTCCGACTGTGGCTTATCTCGACCAAGCACAGGGAAAACCGCCGGCTGAGTTCTCTTCAGAGCTGTTGGAGATTGACGAGACGTCAGGACCTTGGCTGGCCGAAACCCAGCGAAAACCGGTCATCGCTCAGGATAAGTACCCCCGTTGGGACCTGGACCTGGCCGAGGAGGTCATCTGGTTCGGCGACGAGGAGCGCCAGGGCATCGTGGCTCGGGTGCACACCATCGGCAGCTATTCTGTTGATGATGGCGTGTGGGTCTGGGCCTGGACCAACGAAGAGCTCGCCCGTCCCAGCGCTGGGGCCCAGAAGGTTTGCGAGGATCATTCGGAGGTACCCGAGTTCGGTCTGACGCTGATCAAGGGCGACGAGACCATGGCCTGGACTTTGGCGGCAGCGGTGGCCCATCTGATGGGTGCCGAGGCCTGTTACCGGCTCCCTGGTGACTTGCAGATGTTTGTCGCTCTGACCGACATCACCCCCATCGATCCGTCCGATCCTCGGGCCAAGCGCCCCCTGCAGGACTCTGCGGGGGCGGCTGCAGCGCTGGGCGAGTTCGCCGGACCGGCTGCCCTCCGCATCGGAGGTCTGGTGGTCGAGACCTTGAAGGATGGGCAGCTCGACAAGGTGATCGATGTGCTCTACCGGTTCTGTGAGCGGCTAGAGGAGATGGCGACCAGCCCGGTGGGCCAAGGCACCCCGGCGGCCAGCGAGGCCACCGAGCACGCCCGGCAGCTGCGTCAGGCCGCGCTGAGTCTCTCGGTTCCCCCTGGCCACCCGGCTCTCGCCGAGGCGGTCAAGGGGCTACTCGATTTGCTGGAGAGCATCGCCAGGCAGTACGGCGCCTGGCCGGAAGAGCCTCCGGCAGAAACCAACTGACCACGCTCCGCTGCGCGCCACCTGGTGGCTAGGCTTGGCGGCTCCGTCTGGCGCCAGGATTGCTCCCTCAAAAACCTCTGGGCTCCGCCTTTGGTCGAACCCCAGCCTCGGGCCCGCTATGATGGGGCGCCGCGACCGCCAGGGCGAGAGGTGACGGGATGGACATTGTTCGGCTCAAGGACCCCCAGAATATGAACGTGCTGGGGTTGCTCTTGTTTGGGTTTCTGGGCAGCGTGTTGGTCGATCCGGCGCTGGCCGCGCGAGCCAAGGGGTTGCGTGGCTGCATCTGGCTTCGCGCCGGCATGATGTGGACCTCCCTGTGCTTCGACGGCCAGGGCATCGAGATTGTGCGTGGCAAGACGGCCGAGCGCCGAGCTGCTGTCGAAGGGGACATGCACGTGTTGCTCGGCGTGGTCACCAGCAGCGGTTTCCGGGGCCTCTTGGCCATGGCCGGGCTGTGGCTGCGTGGCAAGCTGCGGCTCGCCGGCAACCTGATTTTCTTGCTGCGCTTGCTGCCCATCCTCACCGCCGGGGGGCGCTGACCAGGCTCGCCGGGGGCGGGAGACCAAAGGGAGTAGACCGTGAGAAGCAAGCTGGTGGAGATTTTTGGGGCCGAGCGGGTGCTCACCGAGCCGGATGAGCTGCACGAATTTCACGACGACTACACCGAGCTCGATGGGCAAGAGCCCGCGGCGGTAGTGTTCCCCACGACCACCGAGGAGATCGTGGCGCTCGTCAAGCTGGCAGGTGAGCTAGGCGCCTCGATCACCCCGCGGGTGGCCAACACCAACGTGGGTGGACTGGCCGTCGCCGCTGCCGGCGGGATCATCGCCGATCTGACGCGGATGAATCGCATCATCGAGGTCGACGCCGACGAGATGTTCGCCATCATCGAGCCCGGCGTCACCCAACAACAGCTGAAGGACTACCTGGTCGACCATGATCTGCCCCTCACGCTCGGCTACTCCCTGGCGCCCCCTCACGTCTCGGTGTTGGCCAACAGCCTGCTCGATGGGCTCACCAACCGGTCGCTGAAGTATGGGTCCATGTCCCAGTGGATCAGTGGGCTCGAGGTGGTGCTCGGCGACGGGTCTACCCTCCTTACCGGCTCGTGGTCCATCCGGGGCATCGGGCCCTTCGCCCGGGCTCCCATGCCGGATCTCACGGGCATGTTCACGTCTTTTCAAGGCACCACCGGCATCGTGACCAAGCTGGTGTTCCAGCTCTGGCCCAAACACCCCATCGAGCAGCGCCTCTTCATCCTCGGCTACACCGCTCAAGGGGTATTCAAAGTCGTGCAGAAGCTCTGCCGGCTGGAGATCTGCGAGGACATCGGTGGCCTGTCCTGGCCCTCAGGCAAGATGATGATGGGGGTGCAGCACCCCAACCCAGTGCCCGACCCCGATGAGCCGAAGTGGTTTCTCTACGTGGATCTGGCCGCCGAGCGGGATGAAGAGCTGGCCTACAAGGTGGGGCTGCTGAACGAGGTGCTCGACGAGCAGCGGGCGGCAGGAGAGCGCTTCGAGGAGCCGCTGGACATCAACATGCTGATCAAGGTCAACCCAGCGATGGGCGCCTTCGCCGAGTTCCCGACAGAGCTCGAGTTTCTGACCGACCACGGCGGGGGCGGGCTCAGCTGGATGGGCACCTATGGGCCCCTCTCCCGCTTCGCCGCGACCTCGGATGTCTGTTGCGAGCTGATGGTCAAACACGGCTTCGCGCCGGCCATCGTCAGCCGTCCGATGCGGGGCGGTCACTTCGGTGTGCTGCGCTTTCTGGTGACTTTCGACAAGTCGTCCCCTGAAGAGGTCGAAAAGGTACGGGCGGTGATGCGCGATCTGCTCGAGGCGGTGACCGAGGCCGGTTTCGCCATGTACAAAACGCCCGCCTGGGCTCTGGACTGGCTCAAAGACCGCATCGATCCTGGCGCCCTGGAGATGATCCGGCGCGTCAAGGCGCTGACCGACCCCAAGGGGATCCTCAATCCTGGAAAGTGGGACCTCTAGGCGGGGCGGCCACAGCGAATTTCCCAGAGCGACGGCGACAGGTCAGCGACAACGCCGGTGGTTTGGCTACACTAGGTGGATGATTCTCCGCCCCTCGCTTGTACTGCTCTTCTTGGCTTGCGCTCTGGCTGGGTGCGCCACCGATGACGAAACCGTTGTCGAGGGGCCGTCGCCCTACACGCCTACGCCTCTGCCACCTCTCGAATCCGCGCCGCTAACGGATGTCGAGACGCTGACGCCCGATCACGCTCGGCTGAGCGAGCCCGATCCTCGCTCCCCCACCGATCTCGTCAACCTGCAGGCCATGCTCAGCGAAGGCTTTGGTGAGATCAGTCTGAGCGGCGGCTTGCCTCATGTCACTCACGCCCCCTCGGGGCAGACACCTCCCGCCCCGGGGCCGGATGCCGAGCTATTGATCCGCTTTGCCCAGCTCACCGACATGCACCTGCTGGATGACGAGTCACCGTCCCGCTTGGCTAGCTTCGATGCGCCCGAGCTCACCGACGGTGCCTCCCGGCCCCAGGAGGCCTATCAGTGTCGGATCATCAACGCCATGGTGCGCACTCTGAACGTCGTGCACCAGACGCTGCCCCTGTCCTTCGTACTCTTGACCGGCGACAGCATCGACAACGCTCAGCAGAACGAAGCCGAATGGCTGCTGGACGTGATGGGTGGCGCCGATCGGGTCGAGTGCGACTCGGGAGTGGACAACGATCCGACCAGCGGCGCGGACAACGATCCCAAAGATCCCTTCGTGGCTGAAGGGCTGGCGGTACCCTGGTATTGGACCACCGGCAATCACGACATCCTGCGGCAGGGCAATGTCCCTATCAACGAGGGCCAGATGCTCCTGGCCCTCGGAGAAGACTCGGTCGGCGGCACGCGGAACTGGGCCCAGCCAGGCGGCCCGCTGTTCAACGGGCCGGTGCCGGTTGATCCATCCCGACAGTTTCTCTACCCAGACGAGCTGCTCGCGCTAGTGGCTGCCGACGGCGACGGCCATGGACTTGACGACGCCCAGGTCGCCACGGGCAAGGCTCACTACACCTTCGACGTGGCTGGCACCTCGCTGCGCTTCGTGGTGATCGACACGGCCAGCGAGACGGGCGGATCAGACGGGCTCATCCGCCAGGGTGACCTAGACTCGATCATCGCCCCGGCCCTGGACCAGGCGGTGAGTGACCAGAAGTGGGTGGTGCTCGTGTCCCACCATTCGGTCGCCTCCATCGGTGATGGCACTGGGATGGGCGGTGAGCTGCAGCCCGACGCCGTGCTCGGCCCGGCGTGGACTGAGTTTGTGGGCGGCTACCCAAACATCTTGTTCAGCCTGGTGGGCCATTCCCACCAGCACCGTCTCCGTCGCATCGAGCCCACCAACGGTGACGGGTGGTGGGAGGTCATGTCGAGCTCCTTGGCCGACTTTCCCAGCCAGGGGCGGATCCTGGAGATTTGGGATCAAGACAACGGCTGGATGATGCTTCGGTCCACGACCTTGGACTTTTCCACCGAAGACGATCCGGTGGCTGCTGAGGGGCGCATCCTCGGGGTGGTCGACTTCGTGTCCGCCTGGGCGGACTCTGGCACCGTCACCGATGGGGATATCAACATCGAGGTGTGGGTCGAGACCGCCCCCTGAACATCAAACTCGTGCGGAGCGGCGAGTCGTGGCAATCATGGGTGAGTGACGGGACAGCTGCAGCTTGCCGGCGGCGGCGGCGACGAAGCCAAATGCGTGACCTGTGGCGCCAAGGCGGTGGGGCCCTGCGCTCGCTGCCACGCGCCGGTTTGTGGCAACTGTTGTGAGCTCACCGAGGGGGGCGCCAAGACCTGGGCCCTCTGTTTGACCTGCGCCCGGTCGGGGGCCGGTTCGCTGAGTCGAGGCTGGTGGCAGGTCGTCCTGTGGATTGCCGGCCCGATTGTTCTTTTGGCATTGCTCGTCTTCCTGCTGGAGATCTTGGCTCGGTGAGCGCCTTGCCTGGAGAGTCGGCGCGCGCGGCCGTTTCAGAGGACGAGTTCTGGGCTCGTCTGCGCCAGGGCAGCGTCCTGATCGTTGGGCTGTCGGAACGTACTGGGCTGCCCGCAGCCCAGCTGTTCGAAGCCAAAGGCGTTCGCTACCGAATCTCGGATTGCGCCTCCCGCGAGCAACTCGAGCCCTTGCTCGCCCAACTGCAGGTCGGGCCCGAGGAGCTGTTCAGCGGCCCGCAACAGGTCCAGCAGCTCGATGGGATCACCGAGCTGCTGGTGGCTCCTGGGGTGCCACGGACCATTCCCCTCTTGCGCGAGGCACGGCGGCGCGCGCTGCCCGTCCAGGTGGACATCGATTTCCTCTACCCGGTCATGGCCCACAAGAAGATCGTGGGGATCACGGGCACTGACGGAAAAACGACCACCACCACGCTCACAGGCCAACTCCTGGAAGCTCGCGGGCAAGTCTTGGTGGCCGGGAACATCGGTGTGTCGGTGCTCGCCAAATACGACGAGCTGCTGGGCTGTGACTGGTTGGTGCTCGAGGTGTCGAGCTTCATGCTCGAGCAGCTGTCACGGTTTCGGCCGACCATCGCGGCGATCCTCAACATCGCCCAAGATCACATCGACCGTCACGCCACCCCGGAGCTCTACGCGGCGGCCAAGCTCGACATCGTTCGCTACTGCGAGCCTGGGGATGTGCTGGTCAAGAACCTAGACGATCCGACCTTGGCGGCCTTCTGTCCCCAGAACGTGACCGTCCAGACCGTCTCCCAGACCACCCGGTCGGCGGATAGTTACTTCTCCGATGGCTCATTCACAGTCGGTGGGCACTCGTTCCGCTATTCAGACTGCCGGCTCAAGGGCCTCGCCAACATCGACAACATCCTCACCGCCGCCACCATCGCCAGCCTGGCCGGCGTGGCGCCTGCCACCATCGCTGAGCGGGTGAAGAGGTTTTCTGGGCTGCGCCATCGGCTGCAGCACCTGGGGAGCTTTCAGGGGGTAGACATCTACGAGGACTCGAAGGCGTCGAACGTGCACGCCGTCGACTCGGCGCTGCGCAACTTCGACCGCAACGTGGTGCTCATCATCGGTGGGCGGGACAAGGGACTCGATTTCACGGTGCTGCGGGTCCACGCCCGGCGGATCAAATGTCTGGTCTGTTATGGCGAGGCTGGTGAAACGCTGCGCGACGCGGTGGGTCTGCCTGGGGCGCTCTATTGCTATGACTTCGAGGAGGCGGTCAGGCTGGCGGCGGGCCAGTGTCAGGCCGGCGATGTGCTGCTGCTCTCGCCGGGCTGCACCAGCTGGGATCAGCACGACAACTACGAGGTGCGTGGCGACCTGTTTCAGAGGCTCGCGCCGCAGTGCTTTGCGTAGCGTCGCCGAGGATGTATGGGGTGCCGTCGAGATGGTGGCAGCGACCAGGGGGCGACGATGACCGGCGCGGTGCAGAGCGGCACTGCGGTTCCAGCTCTTCGCAAGGGATGGCAGCCGCCGCCTAAGCAGAAGGCTCGTAGCGAGCGCACGCGGGTCGAGGACCCCAGCTCGCCGCTTCAGCGGATTTCCCTGGAGCTCAGTCGCCAGTGCAACCTGCGCTGCACGTTTTGTTATGCCCAGGCTACCGCCGAGCCCTGCGTGGGGCTGACCGACGCCGAGGTTCGGGCGGTGATCGATGAGGCGGTGGCTCTCGGCGCCTGTTTGATTTCCATCGTCGGTGGTGGTGAATCGCTGCTGCGGCGTTCGATTCTGCGCAGTGGTGAGTCTTGCATCGACTACGCCAACAAGCGTGGCTGCTACTGTGTCGTCTACACCAATTGCACCTTGGTGGACCGGGAGGCGGCTCGATGGCTCAACGACCGGGATGTGACGGTGGTGGGCAAGATGATGAGCTTGCGTGATTCGGTGCAGGACTCGCTGGTCGGAGTCACCGGCGCATCGGTCAAGATCCGTCGGGGTGTCGATGCGCTCATCGAGGCGGGCCTGGCGGCGACCAAGCCCCCGCGCCTCGCCCTGGAGAGCGTGATTTGTCGGGACAACTACGACGAGATGCCCGAGATGTGGCGCTGGATGCGGGCTCGCGGAATCGTCCCGGAGGTGGAGATCCCAACCATGCACGGCCGGGCGACCGAGAATCGCGGCGCGCTGTTCTTCAACGAAGCCGAGGCTCCCGACAAGTACCGCCAGCTGTTCGAGGAGTTGCTCGCCATTGACCGCTCCGAGTTCGGCTACGACTGGATCCCCCACCCCCCCTTCGTCGCCTGCTCGTGTCAGCTTTACTATTCCAACTGCTACGTCACCGATCAAGGTGCGGTCCAGCCTTGTGCGAGTGTCGATCGCGTCTACGGCAGGTTGCGGGTGGGGGCCAACCAGGCCGGGGGCAAGCCGCTGGCGGAGATTGTAACGAGTCCGGACTTCCTCAAGTTGCGGCGCATTCACGCTCACTTGAAGGGCGCGTGTAAGGGCTGCGACCTGCTGCACACTTGCTACGGTTGCCGGGCCGCGGCTTGGCACAAGACCGGCGACGTCTTCGCCGAAGACCCGGTGTGCTGGCATCGTCGTCCGGTTCAGCGCAAGGCTCGATCGGCCTGAAGCCAACTGCTTGCGAGTCGCGCCCATGGGCACGCCCTCTTCTTACCGAGCCCGATCGTCCGTGCCCCTGGCGCAGGTCGCCGAGGTCATCGGTGGCCGGCTCACTGAGGCCAGCCTCGGCGTGGCCTATGGCATCCGGCAGGACTCGCGCACCATCGGGTCTGGGGAGATCTTCGTGGCCCGAGCCGGCGCGCTTGCCGATGGCCTCGATTTCGTTGCTCAAGCGATCAGCCGCGGTGCCTGTGCGGTGCTGGCCGAGCGCGGCCACGCCCCAGATTGCCCCGGGGTGCCGGTCTTGGTGGTCGACGACGTCCGTCTCGCCATGGCGCGGGCTGCGGCCGTCATCTACGACGACCCCTCCCAGGCGCTGCCCACCGTCGGCGTGACCGGCACCAACGGCAAGACCACCACCTGCGCCCTGGTGCGTTCGGTGCTCGAGAGCGCCGGTCACCGTCCTGCCGTGATGGGCACGCTGGGCGCGGGGATCGGTGATCGGCAGATCGCCACTCGGCACAATACGCCGGAAGCCGACGAGTTGACCCGGATCGCCGCCTGGTTGCGCGACCAGGGCGCCAGCCAATTGATCATGGAAGTCACCTCCCATGCCCTGGCCCAGCGGCGAACGGATGGACTCCACTACCGCGTGGCTGCCTTCACCAACTTGACCCAGGACCACCTCGATCTGCACGGAACGATGGCCGCCTATGGGGAAGCCAAAGCGCGCCTCTTCCTGGAGCTGGGGCCGGAGATCGCCGCCGTGATGGTGGACGATGCCTTTGGCGCCGACCTGGCGGGGCGCATCAGCGGCTCGGTCATGCGCGTCTCGGCCCGACCTGCGAGCCAGGCGGAGGTCCGTCCTTCATCCCAGCCGTCCATCGACGCCCATGGCATTCGCTGTCAGGTGGCGACCCCAGAGGGAGAGCTGACCCTTCGGTCTCCACTGATGGGTGGCCACAACCTCGAGAACCTCTTGTTGGCTCTGGCCGTGCTGATGGCGCTGGGGATCGATGGCCGCCAGGCCGCTGAGGCGCTCGCTTCGAGCCCATCGGTGCCCGGCCGGCTCGAACGGTGCGACCGAGCTGAAGACCCATTGGCGGTCTTGGTCGACTACGCCCACACGCCGGCCGCCTTGGAGCGAGCGCTAGGTGCCGTGCGACCCCTCACCAGCGGACGGGTCATTTGCGTGTTTGGCTGCGGCGGTGACCGTGACCGAGCCAAGCGATCCATGATGGGTGAGGTCGTCGGTCGGTTGGCTGATATCGCCATCGTCACTAGCGACAACCCCCGTTCCGAATCGCCTGAGTCCATCGCCGAGGCCGTGGTGGCGGGGTTTGTGGGTCAGTCCGCCGAGCCGATCGTCGAGCTCGATCGAGAGCGCGCCATCGGTCTCGCGGTGGCGAGCGCCCAGCCGGGTGACGTGGTGATCATTGCCGGCAAGGGGCACGAGACCCTCCAGGTCGTGGGCCAAGTCGCGAGTCACTTCGACGACCGGGAGCAGGCGCGCAGGGCGCTGGAGCGGCGCCGTCCGGTGGGGGGGCGATGATGGTGGTCCGAGAGCCTGCCCACCGCCGTTGAACCGCCGGTTGGTGGGGCGTGCGGCACTCGGATCGGGACTTCCAATTCCCGCTCCGAGCCCGTAGCCTCAGGAGCGATGGACCGCCTTGCGATTGCAGTCCTGCTCGCGTCCTTGGTCGCTACGGCCAGCTGTACCCTGTCACGGGAGGGTACGCTGCCCGGGACCGGCGGAAGCGGCGTGTCTACTAGCGGCGGCGGCAGTGGTGGCATCGCTTCGGGCACCGGCGGTGGTGGCGGTGCGGCTGGGACCACCGGCAGCTGCGGGCTGGGCTTCGAGTGTGTGGCGGATCCCGCTCTTGGTGATCTGGTGCGAGCTGTGACCGTA
>JAUVCD010000733.1 GCA_030590865.1 Myxococcales bacterium
AATGCACTTCTTTGCCATGTCATCCCTTCCCCTCTAGCTCATTCGCGGCCACCACAGGATCGCTCGCGGCACCAGGTGGCGCCCGTCGCCCCTTTCCGTTTCGCCGTCGCCCCATCCATTGAGCCAGCTGGGCGTATCCCAAGACACTGATGATGGGGAACAAGCTGGCAAAGGCGATGAGGCCGAATCCGTCTAGCACCGGACTCCGGCCGGGAACATTCGACGCCAACCCCAAACCGAGAGCCGCCACTAGGGGTACGGTAACGGTCGAGGTCGTCACCCCACCGGAATCATAGGCCAAGGGGACGATCATTTTGGGTGCAAAGAACGTCTGGACGGCCACAATGACATAGCCGACGAAGATGTATATGTGAAGCGGCGTACCGGTGACGATGCGAAACGTGCCGAGTGTGATGCCGACTGCAACCCCAATGGCTACCGCCACCCGCAACCCCAAGGCGGACACTGCCTTGTGCGACGCCTCTTCCGCCTTGTGGGCGACGGCGATGAGCGACGGCTCCGCTA
The DNA here is from genome assembly GCA_030590865.1 of Myxococcales bacterium. Classification (GTDB taxonomy): domain Bacteria; phylum Myxococcota_A; class Polyangia; order Polyangiales; family Polyangiaceae; genus JAPYTK01. Next base: position 526 of record JAUVCD010000733.1, read on the forward strand.
TGGTGGTCGAAAACCCGACCAAGAAGGCAAACAGGTATATCCACCCGTAGGCGGTCCAGAGCTCCTTGCCCCCGCTTTCGACGCCTGCGGCCAGTTGCAGTGCCATGGTCTTGCCTACCGGGAAAAGCGCAAGATCCAGACCTCCCAAGAAACAGGCCATGCCGACGAGCACCAGACCGAAACCGAAAGCGATTCTGCCCGGTCTCGGGAGCGGTCTCCGCAGGACCACCATTTGGAACACCACGAGCAGCGCAAGCACGGGCAGCACGTCCTTGGCCGTGGCCAGCAACAACCTGATGGGGTCAAAGAGCAGTTCCATGCAGCTCCTAATGTACGATCAATCCGAGAGCCATGACGAAGATCATCGGGGTGAGGGACGCCAGTGCGATCAAGCCGAAGCCGTCTGTTAACGGGTCCCTTCCCCGAATCGTGCGGGCCAGTCCGACCCCCAAGGCGGTGACCAGAGGCACGGTCACCGTTGAGGTTGTGACTCCGCCCAGATCATAGGCCAAGCCGACGATTTCGCTGGGCGCGAACAAGGTCATTACCATGACGAGGACATACCCACCCACGATTAGAACCGGCAGCGACCAGCCTCGGAGAATTCTCAGCACGCCGATCACGATGGCAAGTCCCACCGATAACGCGACCGTCAATCGCACCTGGAGTGCATAGCGTTGTATGGAGGCAGGCATATCATTGATAAGGCCGGCCTCTGCTGCGGCCCTGGCTCCCTCACGGGTTACGGCGATGAGGGCCGGTTCAGCAACGGTGGTGCCGAAGCCCAGGGAAAAGGCGAACAACAGCAACCAGAAAAGGCTGCCCTTGCGCGCGAATTCCTCAGCCAGCGTTTCGCCAAGGGGAAACAGGCCGATGTCTAGGCCAACGACAAAAAGTGCCAATCCGACGATAACCAGAGCCAGTCCGGCCAAGGCTGAAACAAGCTCTGGGAAAGGTTGGCGCAGGACGAGAATCTGGAATGCGGCAATGACCAGGACGATAGGTGCTAAATCACGGCAGGCGCCACGCAGGGCGCCGCCCAGCGCTTTCAGCAGTTTGGGAAGAAATGCGCTGGGCATGGAGCACTCTTACGGCTCATTGCTGTTCAATCGCACCTGCAAGAAAGATCGCCGCATGGAGTCGCATATCCAAACCGGTGCTCGAAATAGGCTGAGAGCAGCGAATGACATTTATCTCAAAGATCATGCGCCCGAGCAACCAAATACGCCGGCGTCGATTGGTGACGGACAAGGGGTATAGATAGGTGCAGGTGGCGACTTTGCTTCATCCCTTCCGGCGAGCACGCAGGAGTGCGAGTGGCCGCCACCGAGTGCCAAGCTTTAAGGAGTGTGGCTCTGTGGCCGAGCACCTCGAGATGAGAATCAAGACAAGTCAGTCCGTCAAGTGCCGTGGCCGTTGCCGCCGCCCATGCTCATGCAGCTCTGGGTGGTCATGAACGGTGTCGAGCGCCGCCGGGCGCGCAGCGGCTCGCCATTTCTTCTGTAACGAAACGGCACGTCGAACGTACTGCAGCTATGACCTAGCCAACAAACCCAGGGGGGCGTGCCAAGGCGCTTGGCATCTATGCGGAATCGCTGATGAATTCAGTGGCAGTCCAGCCGTCCTACGCAAGATATCGTCTCACCGGCGGCTTGAGTGATGTCGCTATTGCCGGCGGCAGCCCGTTGGTCATCGGCCGCGCCATCGAGTGTGATCTGGTGCTGACCGGTGGCCTGATCTCGCGCCACCATGCACGGCTATCGGTGGGTCCCAACGGCCTCGTGGTTGAAGACCTCGGGAGCCGCAACGGCGTGGTGGTCAACCAGCAGAAGATCAGCGGTTCTGTGGTGCTTTGCCACGGAGACGTGTTGGGTATCGGCCTGGCGTCGTTCGACGTCATCGACGACCAGCTCGTGAATCACGCAGCACACCTGTCCACGCTGCCACCCTCTGCGGCCCACTTCACCGAGTCCGACGTGGCGGACTACGAGCAGGATACCACCATCGCACGGCTGGACGTGCTGTCGCCGCGAGAGCGCGAAGTGCTCAAGCTGCTGGTGCTCGGCCACACTCAGAAGGCGGCGGCTGAACGTCTCTATCTGAGCGTCAAGACAGTGGAAAGCCATCGCGCGAGGATCGCCGACAAGCTCCGGTGCCGCACCCGCGCCGAGCTGGTGTCTTATGCCATCACCGCTGGGTTGCTGCGAGGCCCCCTGACCGTGCCCAACGTGGGGTAAGGGTAAATCCCTACCCAGAAACCGGTGATTCCCCGATTGTGGGAGGTGATCCCTTTCCCTAGCTTGATCACTGGTGAGCAGTGGAAGCCTTCGGTGAAATAGATTCGATCAAGAGGACGCCCCGGATGTTGGGCCGCTACGAGCTGGTGGGTCGCCTGGCTAGCGGCGGCATGGCGACGGTTTACCTGGCGCGCCACCTCGGCGAGGCCGGTTTCCAGCGCCTCTTCGCGATCAAGGTGCTGCACCCCCACCTGGCGGAGAGCCAGGACTTCGTGACGATGTTGCTCGACGAGGCCCGCATCGCGGCGCGGCTGCACCATCCCAACGTCGTGCCCATCGTGGACCTCGGCTCGCAAGACGGCCTTCACTTCGTCGTCATGGAGTACGTCGAGGGCTGCTCGCTGGCGGCTCTGCTGAGGCAGAACAAGAAGCAGCGGCCCGCCCGCCTGATCGTCTCCATCATGCTCGACGTGCTGGCCGGGCTCTATGCGGCCCACACGCTCACCGACGATGACGGCAACCTGATGAATCTGGTGCACCGGGACGTATCGCCTCAGAACGTCATGATCGGAGCGGACGGCATGGCTCGGCTCACCGACTTCGGGATCGCCCGCGCCGAGTCGCGCCTCATGACCACCCGCCCTGGTGGACAGCTCAAGGGCAAGATCGCGTTCATGTCTCCCGAGCACGTCAACGCCGGGCTCGAGATCGATCAGCGGGCGGACGTGTTCTCCGCCGGAGCAATGCTCTGGAGCGCTTTGACGGCACGCCGGCTGTTCGCCGCACAGAGCGACGCGGCGACGATCACCAACATCCTGAGCATGACGATTCCTCCGGCGAGCACCGTGGGATGCCGTCCTCCAGAAGCGCTGGACGGCATCATGCAGACGGCGCTCGAGCGCGATCGGGCGGACCGGTTCCAGACCGCCCTGGCGATGGAGGACGCGCTTCGGGAAGCCGCGTCGGCCAGCAACTGCGTTGCCTCGACGCGAGAGGTGGCCGCTTGGGTTACCGACGGATTCGGCGACGAGCTCCGCACCCGCCGTCAGGCGGTCAAACACGCCGCCAGCTTGGGGCCACTAGTGCCTGACTCCCAGGGCTCGCAGCCAAGCCTGCACAGTCTGCCGGCGGTGGGATCTGGGACTCCGTCGGACGTGGGTTTCGACACGCCGGCGCCTTCCCAGGCCATCGGTGACCGTCTCACGCCCACCGTCGACCTGCAGCCTTCCGTCGAGCTCACTCCGTCTTCTGCGGGCACGCTACCGGCAGCGGATGCAGAGCCCGACGGGCGCCAGCACAAGCGACGGCTGCTGGTGGCCGTGACCGCGGCGCTCGCGGTTGCGGTGCTCGTCACGGCCATCTTGCTCACTGGCGGGTCCGAGACTCCCGTGGCCGCGACGGCGGCGCCCATCGCCTTGGTCACACCAATGGCGGCGGCCACAGCCGCGCTCGACGAGGCGCTGGCACCATCGCCCCAAGTCAAGGCGTTGCCTTCAGCGGACAGCGCGGCGCCGGCTAAGAGCACGGTGTCGTTGCCAGCGAAGAAGAAGCGGCTCCGCTCCTCCCGCTCCCGTACCGCCAAGAAGAAGCCCGCCGCGCCCCCCCCGTCGAAGCTGGCGGAGACCGCGGTTCCTGTGTCGCCGCCCCCACCCAAGCAACCGGAGAGACCGTCCGTTTG
>JAUVCD010000409.1 GCA_030590865.1 Myxococcales bacterium
CGACGGCAACGACTGCACTGAGGACGTCTGCACCAACGGCACGCCGTCGAACCCCAACGAGCCGGCTAACACGGCCTGCGGTGCTCAAGGTGCTTTGTACTGTGACGGCCAGGGAACCTGTACGGGCTGCAACAACAGTGCTCAATGCCCGGTGGACACGTTCTGTCGGGACAACTTCTGCAATGGTGGCACCAACAACTGTGACTACACCGACACGGCGAATGACACGGTGCTGCCTGGAACATCACAGAGCTCCGGGGACTGCCAGGAGCTGCAGTGCAATGGCACTGGTGGCATCAAGTCGGTTGCCATCAACGATCCCTTCGACGACGGCAACGAGTGCACCTCCGACTTGTGTGTCAATGGCTCACCGGTGAATTCTGCGAGACCGATCAACTATGCCTGCAGCCAGAGCGGTGGCACCTATTGCGATGGCAACGGAACCTGCGTGGAGTGCAACAGCTCGAACCAGTGTCCGACGGCGCCAGACTGTCAATACGCCACCTGTGGGAGCCACAGCTGCGGCTTCGGCGACGAGCCCAATTCGACGCCGGCTCCGCCGAGCTACCAGACCGCTGGCGACTGCAACACCGTCGTTTGCGATGGCACCGGCGGCGTCAACGGCAACGTGCCTGAGAACAACGACATCCCCAACGACGGCAACGAGTGCACGGCCGACAGCTGTGCCGGTGGCGCACCGGTCTTCCCCAACTTGCCGGACGGCACATTGTGCGTTCCCGACTCCTCGTATTGCAACGGTGTCGAGGAGTGTCAGTCCGGCAGCTGCGTCGGACCGGGGGATCCCTGTCCGGGCCCGGACAACGACGCCAGCTGCAAAGAGTCGTGTGATGAGACCTTGGACAACTGCGAGGGCCCCGATCCGAACGGCTCTGCCTGCGATGGTGGCCTCGGACCAAGTAGCGGCACCTGTAACGGAGGCACCGGGCTTTGCGAATTGACCTGCGGGCACCAGCCAACGCCCCCAGGGGGTGCCTGTCCCGGGATCTGCAACGGGGGGTGTGCCAACGACATCTGCACGATCGACTGCACCGGCGAGAAGGTTTGCAACAACACGACCCTCGCCTGCCCCGCCGGATTCGGTTGTGAGGTGCTCTGTCATGGCCGTGAGACTTGCGAATACAGCACGATCAGCTGCCCTGACGACTACCTATGCGCCGTCTCCTGTGCGGACGAGCAAGGCTGCAAGGACGTAGTTCTGACCTGCTCGATGCTGGGTGTCTGCACCGTCGACTGCTCGGCCGACAAGGACACCTGCCGTGAGCTGGAGCAGCACTGTGGTCAGAACCAGTGCAGCACGACCTGCGCTGGCGTGCCTTACCCCGACACGATTTGCAATACGTCGTGCAATTGCCAGGGCTGCCCGTGAGGCCTGAGAGTGCGACTCTGTTTGGCGACCGCGTGGCCAGGATCGCCTAGCGCGCCAAGGCTGGAGACATCATGAGCCGAATGACAAACTGGACTGGTGCGGTGGCCGTCCTGGCCGTTGGTGCTGCGATGGGCGTGGGTTGCGAAGACTCGAGCTCCACGGGCCAGACCGGAACCGGGGGCACGGCGACCGGCACAGGCGGGATAGGGGGCACGGTGCAGCCTGGCGGGTCAGGCAGTGGCGGCGATGGGGGCGGCGGTATGGGCGTCAGTGGCCAAGGTGCTGGTGGTGCTTGCCAGCAGCTCCCGCCACCGAGCCAACTGCCCTTCACCTATGACCGAGCCGACATTGGGACGCCGGTGCCGCAAGCCGAGCTCGAGGCGCTCACCGATCGCTACCTCGAGCTGTTGACCGACATTCGCTACTTCGACTTCTTGGCGGAGCGGGTCCACGGCTGGCCTGAGAGCGATCCTCAGCAAGGCTACTGGTATGGCACCTGGTGGAGCGGTGTGGTCGTCCAAAAGCAGGCCGGCCAGGTCAGCTACATTCACCTCCCCGACGGCGCGGACAACAACGGCCTGCGCACCGGACCGTTGATGGAGGGAGTGCTCTACGCTGCCCTGCTGTGGGGCGATCCCGCCCACGAGCACTTGGCACGTAAGATGGCTCGCGGGCTCACCTCGTGGATCCTCGCCATGGAACAGAATGGGGTGACCACCCCCACCTTGCTCACCCGGGCCGCCTATCCGCCGAGCATCCAGTCCTCCGATGGCGGCTGGAACGTATTCATCGATTACAGCTCGAACCGTCCGGGTATCGACAACAGCGCGACCGAATATGTTCACATCCCCAGCAATCCCCATTGGGGAGACATCTGGATCAAGAACAAGCGGTCCAAGGACTGCATCGGACAGATGGCCCGCGCGCTGGGGCAGTTTCGAGGCTACCCGGGGTGCCTGTCTGCCAGTACCGACCAGGACCTGACCCAGATGTGGGACCAGTACGGGCAGTGGGCCCAGCAGGTCGAAACCGATGGCTGGACCATCGCCACCTACGACGACAATCTCGATATCTATGTTCCCCCAGAGGATCTAGCCCACTTCGTGCTCACCGGCGGCGCCGAATGTGCTGGTGTGCTGGCCCTGAGGCTGATGGGGCAGGGCGACCCAGGGTCTCACAACTGCGAGGATGGTATCTCTTGGCCCGAGGACCTCGCGTTCTTCAACGACACGCTGATGAAGAGCGGCAATAAGCAGATGCTCCGCGCCTACCACGAGGCCGCCATCAGCTGGGCCCTCGATACCGGACACAACGACGTGGCCTTTGCGCTGCTGCAGGGTCTGGCCGATCGCCTCGATCGGAACTTCGGCTACTTGGACCAGAACGGACAGCTGCCGGACAACATGCACCTCGATGACCTGGTGACGCTGATCCTCGAGGCGGCCAGCCTCGGCGTCCCTTTGACCTCCCGTGAGGTGCGTTGGGTGCATCAGCAGATCGACGCCGCTCGGGTCGACTACCTGCAGCCGGGTTGGCACGTTTTGTTCCATGTGTTCGACCAGAGCACACCGGACGGCACCTATCCCATCGAACCCAACAGCGGGCAGATGCGCCTCTACGATCTGGGGCTCCCGCTCGGGAGCTGCGCCTCGCGGTGGCGCAACCCGAGCAGTCGGCCGCTGCTCGATTGCGACCGGGTGGAGCAGGGACCCTAGCGCCAGCTGGCGGGTGCGGCGTCGGCTGCTGTTGCGCGGAGGCCCTTGCGGTTGGCGCAAGGTCAACGTGATCGGTTGCGGGCCCGGTGAAGGTTTTTGGATGTGCCTTCGGGCCGGGGTATCATCGCTGAGCTGTGGGTGATCCAAGGGGGCGCAAGCGGGTACTCATCGTTGGCCACAACGGTCACACCCGGGCGATGGTGCGCGACGCGCTGCAGCCCAAGGGTTACCGCGTCGACATGGTGGACGGCGGTGACGAAGCACTTGCCGCCTGCCAGCGGCCACGGCCGGATCTGCTCGTCGTTGCGTCGAGGCTGCCGAAGATGGACGGCTTCGTCTTCATGACCAAGCTGCGCAGCGAGGGATTCGTGATTCCTGTGATCATGATTGCCGATGGCAGCGAGAAGAGACGCGCTGCGCTGGCGAAGAAGCGTGGCGTTGGTGCCTATCTCGTCAGTCCCATTCGGGTGCGAGAGCTCATCGAGCTAGTCTCGGCGCTAACCTCCGAGCAGGCCCTCAGCGCCCTCGCGGCTCGCGAAGCGCGCGAGCAGGAGCGGTTGAAGCTCGTCGAAAAAAAGAAGGCGGAGGGTGCGGCGAAGGTGAAGACAGCTGCCGCCAAACCGCGGCGGTTCAAGCGAAACGACCTGGACGCCCAATCCGCCGATCCGGTCGTGCCTCGGCGCGTGGGCCGATCGAGATCAGCGGTTGGTGCGGGTCGCCCCAAGGACGCCGAGCTCCTGCACGAGCTCGGTGAGACGCTGGCACGGATGAAGAGAATCGACGCCCACGGGCGGCTCGAGCTCGAGCCAGGCGCCGACGGTGCCGCGGTGGCGCGGGCGTTTCGCCAGGCTGCGGTGAGGCTTCACCCGGATCGCTACAAGGGGAAGAGCCGAGCGGCGCACCGCATTGCGCAGGACATCTACTTGTTGGTCGTCGAAGCCAAGAATGAGCTGAGCGAGGCGGCCCGCCCGTCACTCCAGGGGGCTCTCGAGTCGGATGAGATCCCCGGCGACGTCGCGAGCGCCGAGAGAGCATCCCGTGAGCCCGCGGTCCAGCAGTCTCGTGCGGGTGATGAGCCAGAAGCACCCGAGCTGGTGCTAGAGACCGAGGAGCTGGAAGCGTCTACCGAACCGGACGAGCCCGAGCTGGTGCTAGAGACCGAGGAACCGGAAGCTCCCGCCGAGCCGGAGGGGCCCGAGCTGTCGCTAGAGATCGAAAAGCCGGTAGCGCCCGAGCTGCTGCTAGAGATCGATAAGCCGCCAGCGCCCGAGTTGCTGCTGGAGATCGAGAAACCGGACGCGCCCGCCGAGGGGGAAGCGCCTGCTGAGTCGGCAGCGCCTATCGAGCTGTTGTTGGAGGCCGAGGCCCCCCGAGCACTTGCCGAACCGGCAGCGACCGAGGAGCCCTACGAGGATGCCGATGAGCGTTGCGTGCAAGCCATGGAGGCCTTGGCCCAGGGCCATTACCGAGATGCGAAGAACCAGCTCAAGCTGCTCATCAACCACGGGCACAAGACACTGGAAATCCTGGTGGCCCAGCGTCTCGCACAGGGACATCTGTGCCGGGTGGAAGGCGACCTAAAAAAGGCGCTGGCGCACTTTGAGGCCGCTGTGGAGCTCGCCCCGATGGCCAAGACCGCCAAGACCGCTATCAGCCAGGTTCAAGCGCTGCAGGAGCCGGAACCCTTGAGTCTGTTCGATCGGCTCTTGGGCAAGTCTTAGGGCGCTGGCTGGGGGGGCTCGAGCGAGCTGCTCAGAGCGACGACGGCGCCACGCGGCGCGGCCGTGACGGCCTCCGTCACCCGCAGCGGCCTTCGACTGCAACTCACTCGTTCCATGAGCGCTGAGGGTGTGCGCGGCGCTATGATGGCAGGCAGCTGTGCATCGCACCCCCATAACCGCCGCTCACAGGCATTCCCCACGCGCCTTGCCTCAGCTGTCGCGGCGGTATGCACGTCGGCTCGCTCGCTGGCTGATGGTCTCGGCTGTCGCCGGCGTCTTGCCGGCATGTGACGGTGACGAGACGCTGGTCGACCCGCCACCCGAGGGCACCGACTGCGCCGCCAATGAGATGCGCTTGGTCGACGGGAGCTGCCTCGCCGTCGGCGTTCCCCCCGACCGCTGTGGCGACGGCTTCGTGACCGATGAGGTCGGCGGGTGTGTCGCAATTCTACCTGAGACGCCTTGTCCGCTGGGGCTGATGGCCCTTCCTGGAGAAACCGCTTGCCGTGAGGTGGCTCCCTGCGGTGAGGGCCCCTTCCCGGATCTTCCGCCCGAGGCGCTGGCTGCGGCGCAATACGTGGATGCCTCGGCCAGCGCGGCAGGTGATGGCAGCGTCACGCAGCCCTGGCAAACTATGGGCGAGGCATTGTCGGCGGCAGCGACGGGGGCGGTGATCGCCGTGGCTGCGGGCACCTATGGGGACAACCTGGTGCTCAGCGACAAGGCGGTCCGCATCTGGGGTCGCTGTCCCGCGCTCGTCGAGCTGCGAGGGGCGGCTTCAGAGCCTACCCTCAACATTTACACGGAGGCAGCCAACGGAACGGAGGTTCGCGGGATAGCGATCACCGGCGGGCAGATCGCCGTGGCGGCAACCGGCGTGCGTGGGTTGGTCCTCGACCGGGTATGGATCCGTGACGGAGCCACGGTTGGCGCCTACTTCGCCGACGATCTTGGACAACCGGAGGTGCTGATCCGGGACTCGCTGCTGGAAGCGAACAGTGGCTATGGCGTTTTTGGGCGGGCTGCCCTCGTCACCATCGAGCGAACGGTGGTGCGCGATACTGCATTTATCGGCGATGACTTCTTCGGGTACGGCATCCTCGTCATCACTCCGTCCGACGGTGCAGAAGGCTCGCTGTTGCTGCGCACATCGCTAATCGAGCGCAACCACGGGCACGGCGTGCAGGTCAATGGCGCCCCGGCCACGATTGATGCGGTGCTGATTCGAGACACCTTGCCGCTCCCCGATCAGAGCCTCGGGCGCGGACTGGGCGCCTTGAACGACACCGAACGGTCTGGTGGCCTCTTACTGACCGGGAGTGTGGTGGAGCGAAACCACGAGGTCGGTATTTACGTCGCTGCGGTCAGCGCCACCATCGAAACTACGGTGGTGCGCGACATGTTCGCCGTCAATCCGGTGTTGCCGAACGGTGCCGGCATCGTGGCCCAACAGGACCCGGTTGTGGCCCTCCCAACCGAGCTGACGGTTCGGTCGAGCTTGGTCGAGCGCACTGCTTTGAGCGGCATTCAGTCCAGCGGCGCCAGCGTGCGCGTGGAGTCCACGGTGGTGCGCGACATCGCGTCGGCGTCCCTCGACGGCAGTGGTGGGCGCTGCGTGGCGCTGCAATACCATACGATCACGGGCGTCCTCCCGACCGGTGAGCTCACCGCGGTCTGGCTCACGGGTTGCCGCGATTTCGGGTTGGCGATGATCAGCGGAGGCGCGACCGTCGTTGGTTCGCGCATCGAGTCGGTGTTGCCGCGGGCAGCCGATGGGCTGTTCGGCGATGGCATCATGGTGGCCGCTGGGAACCACCCGTCAATGGGACCGTTCGAAGCGCACCTCCTGTTGTCGGGCATGGTCGTGCGCGAGTCCTCCCGCGCGGGCGTGACGGTGTTCGGTGCGGCCGTTACCATCGGCGACAGCGCGGTCGAGTGCAATCCCTTCGATCTGGATGGTGAGAGCTACCTGGGGCGCGATTGGTCCGTGGATGATCTGGGCGGTAACCGCTGCGGATGCGGTGATGAGATAGCCTGCAAGGTGGTGACCAGCTCGCTCGAGCCCCCGGCACCGCCTTGAGCTCATCTGCGCACTAGCCCCAGTCCGAGAAGTCCCCCTTTCGGGGGCGGTGAGCGGTGTCGAAGCTGCGCCTACTTTCGCTGGGCGGGGCCGAGCTTTCGCCGCACGACTCGGAGGAGCTTCTCTCGATCGAAGGGTTTCTGTAGGAACGAGACGCTCTGATCGTCGGCGAAAGTGGATAGGGAGGGCTCTGGGGCGTAGCCGCTGATGAGGACGCAGGGGAGATCGCTGCGGATCTTTCGGATCTGCTCCAGGACTTGGGGGCCCGCGAGACGCGGCATGACCACATCGAAGAGCAGCAGGTCGATGGCCGGCGCCGCTTCACGAAACACCTGGAGCGCCTCTTCGCCGTCTCGTGCGACCAGCACCTCGTAGCCCGCGTCTTCGAGCAGCCCGCGGGCCACGGCGAGGACGTTGCGATCATCCTCAGCCAAGAGGATCGTCTCCGACCCCCCGTGGGTTTCTTCGACCTCGTCGGGCCCAGTCTCCTGGATCTGGCCGTCGGCCACCGGGAGGAAGACGTCGAAAGCGGTTCCTCCTGCGGTGCGGTTTCGGACACGAATCGTCCCGCCGTGTTGGGTCACGACGCCGAGGACCGTCGAGAGACCGAGCCCGGTCCCCTTGCCGGTGGGCTTGGTCGTGAAGAAAGGCTCGAAGATGCGATCCGATAGGCCCTCGGGGACGCCGCTGCCGCGGTCGCACAGCGTCATCCGAACACAGGGGTCGCCAGTGGAACGGCTCATCGCCGCGGCCAGCGACTCGTCCATGGTTGCGTTGGAGGTCTGGATGAGCAGCTCCCCGCCCTGGGGCATCGCGTCGCGCCCGTTGATGGCGAGGTTCATGAGCACGAGCTCCAGCTGGCCAGGGTCAGCGCGGATCGTGTCCAACCCAACCCCGGCTTCGATGCGCAGACCGATGGTCTCGCCCAAGAGACGATGGAGCATGGGCTCCACGCTTGCGATGACGGCATCGAGATCCAATTCGACAGGCTCGATCGCCTGGCGACGACTGAAGGCGAGCAGGCGTTGCGTCATGTCGGCGGCTCGATCCACAGCCTGAAATATCCCGTCGAGCAGAGTCTGATGCTTCGGCTCGTTGGCGAGGCGCAGCATGAGCATGTCAGCGTAACCCCGCACGACGGAGAGCATGTTGTTGAAGTCGTGCGCGACGCCGCCCGACAGTTGCCCGAGGGCTTCCATCTTCTTGGCTTGCTCAGACTCGCGCTCGAGCTCCACCTGTTTCGTCACATCACGAAGGATGATGACGCAGCGCCGAGCGTGGGCGGCATGGCCTGAGAGCATCGTGAGCGACGTGTCCACCAGGCGCCGCGAACGGCCCACACCGGTCTCCACCCGCTCCTCCCATGGCACCCCGGCTGAAATGGCCTTCGTGATGGCCGTTTGCAGCTTCTCAGGAAATCCCAGCTTCGCCAGTTGGTCGAGGCCACCGACGAGCGATGGCTCAACCCCTGGTGCGAGAAATCGAGAGAATGCGGCGTTCACGTACTCCAGCTGGCCCGACGTGTCGCTAATCAGCACCCCATCGGTCCCCTGCTCGACAGCCGCTGCGAGCCGATCGCGAGAACGCTCTGCCTCTCGTAGGGGACTGAGGTCGACCATCGTACCCACTGACGCCGGTCTGCCGTCGAGGGTCACGCCTTTGCCCCAGACCATGGCGTCAAACACCGTTCCGTCCTTGCGAATAC
>JAUVCD010000412.1 GCA_030590865.1 Myxococcales bacterium
AAGGCACCTCGCTCACTGGCGGTGCTCCCCCGGTGGACCCGCCACCGGTGCTCGAACCGCCCATGCCACTGCCCGCAGTACCGCTCGAGCTGGTGGTGCCCCCATCACCGCTGCTGGTGCTGCTACTGGCGCCAGCACCCCCAGTGCCATCGTTGAAAACGAGAACTTCATCGCCGCAAGCGACCAAAAGCACCGCCGCACCCAAAGCCGCCCAACCCAAGTGTGATCGTTCCACGCTGTCCTCCCAAAGTAAGCCGTGAGGCACTGCAAGCGTAACGCAAGCTTGCGCCGATGACGAGCCGGGCCCAGCGGTCACCTGTCCCGTGACTCGACCACCAACAGGCATGATAGGGTCCGCAAACCACCGGCTGACAAGAGCACCCCGGCCTGAGGCGATGAAGCACAAGACCCTCGCACCCTTGCTGGTCATCGTCGCCCTCCTGCCACTTGGCGGCGCCGCGCTCGGCACATATCTGTGGTTCCGATCCCCCGAGCCCACGGTCATGGACGAGACTCCGGACCAGAAGGAGAGTGCGGTCCGGGAGGCTTTTGTGGAGCGCCCTGACGCCGCCGTCGACGACGCCGAGAGGGGCATCAACCTGCTACTCGAGTCATTGGGGAAAGCACTCAGTCGCGGCGACGGAAAACAGGCGGTCCAGCATTACGATTACGAGATGATGCTCGCCGTTACGGAACAGCAGGGACTGGTGCCCGACAAGTTTCTCCGTCGCCGCAGCGAAATGGCCAGGCGCCTCCGTGACGATCAGGCAAAGCAGCTGGAGCAAACCGCCAAACTGCTAGCTTGGGAGGAGCACCGCATCGTCAGATTGAAGTACCTCAAAGGGCGACAAGAAGCGGTCGTCTACGCTCGGCACATCGATGCCGACGGCATCGTCACCAAGACACGTTGGTGGGTCGTCGAGCAGCGCGGCAAGTGGCTAGTCTACGATAGCGAAGATCTGTCGCTGAACCTGCGAACGTCGACCGCCGCCGGCATGGGTCTGTCGGCCGCCCACGAGGGGGCCACCTGGGGACCATCACTGAAGCCGCTCTTCGAGGCGATTCAGAGCACCGCCACGGAGGACTTCCAGGGAGCTCAGGCCAAGCTCAGCAGCCTCGAAGGAGTGGCCTTCCCGCCCCAACTCGAAGCGCTGCGCCTCTTGATGTTGGGCTCCTGTTGGCTCGCGTTGGAAAAGCCGGACGAGGCGCTCGTCGCCTATGACCGAGCCGGCGCGCTCGGCGTCGACATGCCTATCCTGCATTACCAGCGAATGGTCGTCACCAACGTGAAAGGGCAATACGACAAGACGCTGGCCGCGGGGCAGCTCTACTTGGAGGCCCTCGGACCTGACGCAGACGTCGACCTCGAGCTCGGCTTCGCCCACGGCGAGCTCGGCGCGCTGGCGGAGGCTGAAAAGCACCTGACCCGCTGCCTCGACGACGTACCCAAACAGCTCGATTGTCTGCGCCATCTGGGCCGCTTCTTGCCAACATCTCGAGAGCGAGAATTCCGGGCGCGACTGTTCAAAGTCGACGACGTGGCCGCGGCGGCGCGCACCATCATCGAGGCCGCCCTGGAGGCGGAGGACAAGAAGAGTCCCTGGATGGTCATCCGGGCGCTCGAGAGCCAGGATCCAAAGCACCCGGTGGTCGTCGAATACTCAGCAAAGCTGCCGCCAGCCCCCTAGGCGCATCGTCTATTCACCAAGCCCGCTCGCCCAATGCCGCTCCGCCGGTGGTCACTCGACCGTAACGGTCTTGGCTAGGTTGCGAGGCTGGTCCACGTCGTGACCTTTGCGGGCAGCGACGTAGTAGGCCAGAAGCTGGAGAGGCACCACCGAGAGGAATGGCTGCACGAGCTCCGGCGCGTCAGGTAGCCAGATGATCTGGGCAGCCAAGTCGTGCATCGCCTCATCGCCTTTGGTGGCCAAGGCAATGACCGTCCCCTCTCGGGCGCGCACCTCTTGCACGTTGCCGAGCGTCTTGTCGTATGAGCTGTTCTTCGGGCACACGACGACCACCGGCAAGCCCTCTTCGATGAGCGCGATGGGGCCGTGTTTCATTTCGCCGGCGGCATAGCCCTCGGCGTGGGCATAGCTGATCTCTTTGAGCTTGAGCGCCCCCTCGAGGGCAATAGGGAAATGGTAGCCCCGGCCGAGAAACAGCACGTCCGTTGCATGAGTGAGGTGGGTCGCCACGGTGCGCACATAATCAGCGTCGCCGAGCAACTCGTTCATCTGGCTGGGCACCTCGCATAGTGCCTGCAATACCTCGAGCGCCTGGTCTTCAGTCAGCACGCCTCGACGCCGACCGAGGTAGACCGCCACCATCAGCAGCGCCGCCAGCTGGGCGGTGAAGCACTTGGTCGACGCCACGCCGATCTCGGGCCCAGCCCGGGTGTAGAGCGCACCGTGAGAGAGTCGCGGAATGGCGCTGTCGAGCACATTCGCGATAGCCAGCAGCGTGGCGCCTTGCTCCTTGGCTGCGCTCACCGCACCGATGGTGTCGTAGGTTTCGCCCGATTGGCTGACCGCAATGACCAGATCATCATCGAAGTACAGGGCATCGCGATTGCTCAGCTCGCTGCCGAGCTCGACCATGCAGGGCACCCGGGCGAGGGACTCGATCCAATAGCGGCCAATGAGCGCCGCGTGGTAGCTGGTGCCACAGGCCACGAGATAGACCCGCCGGAGGGACGTGGCCGCTTCGGGCGTAATACCGATTTCGGCGGGATAGACGTCGCCATGCTCGAGATCGAGCCGCCCACGCAGCGTGGCCGCAATGGCGTCAGGCTGCTCGTGGATCTCTTTGAGCATGAAATGCTTGTAGCCGCCCCGCTCGGCCATCACCGGGCTCCAGTCGATGCGCTTGGACTGTCGCTCCACCACCTGACCGGCGAGGGTCTCGATGCGCAACCCTCCTGCGGAGAGCTCGGCGATGTCACCATCTTCGAGGAACACCATGTCCCGGGTGTGGGACAGCAGCGCCGCGATATCACTGCCACACAACATCTCGTCCTCGCCGCAACCAACGACCAGGGGCGAGCCGTGGCGGGCCGCGACTATCTTGGTGGGCTCGTGCTGGCTGAGCACGGCGATGGCATAGGCTCCTTCAACGGACGACAAGCCTCGCCGCACGGCCTCGAGCAGGTCTTCAGCCCCGCCGTCGAGAGCTTGATGGATCAGGTGGGCCACAATCTCCGTATCCGTGTCGGAGCGGAACACCACGCCGTTTCGCTCGAGCTCGCTGCGCAGCTCGATGTGGTTCTCGACGATGCCGTTGTGAACCACCGCCACGCCACCGGCGACATGGGGGTGGGCATTCTCCTCGCTTGGCCGCCCATGAGTCGCCCAACGGGTATGGCCGATGCCCAGACGACCCGCGAGTGGCTTGTCGCCCAGGGCCTCACTCAGTGCCTTGAGCTTGCCCAGAGCGCGTACCACTTGGATGCTCTCGCCGTCGTGGACGGCGATCCCAGCCGAGTCGTAGCCCCGGTACTCGAGTCTTCGCAGACCATCGACGATGATGGGCGCTGCCACCTCTCCGCCGACATATCCTACTATCCCACACATAACGTCCTATCTAGCGAGACCGGCAGGCGCGACTCCCTGCTGGAAAGCTGTAGCAAGCCTCCTCGGGACACGCGAATACTTTGCGCGGCAAGAGCGTCCCCAGCAGATGCAAATCACCTAGGGCTCACGGCGCTGGGCTGATGCTGCGGTGATGCCTCACCGGTACTGGAACACATCGCGACTGCTGCCGGCGGGTTGCGGAGGAGCGGGCAGCACAACCGGCGGCGCAACAGGCGGCACAACCGAGGGCGTAATGGGATGGGCCGCACCACTGTGCGAGGGCGGAGGATCTCTAGGAGCGAAGCCGCTAGGCTTGGCGGGGGCCACGATGGGTAATCCAGCATCCGGCCCAACCCCGGGCTCCGGGGCGGCCTTCGGCAGCTGCAACGGCCCGGGTCCCAGCCGCCGCAAGGCGAGCCCGTCCTGAACGAGGGCGAGAGCATCGTCCAGCGGCACGCTCACCCGCACGAAGACGCTCGTTCGCCGGGCTCGAACGGTCATTGCCTCCAGCACTCTCGCCAGGCCGGTCACCCGCGCCGCGGCAGCAGCGGCCTCGAGCTTCCGGGCCGAGTCAATCCGCGCCGCGATGGCCTCACAGGCTGAAGCCTCGTCGCAGCGCAGCACCGCTTCGAGGTGGAGCGCCTGGTCGAGTCGGATGCTGAGCGCCGCTGCCGTCACCGCGCCAAAGGGCGAGTCCGGCATCTGCTGAGCCCGCAGCTCGGCAACCAGGGTGCGGCGCTGGGCTTCGCTCAGCACTACCGTCGCAACGACGACCCCTTGGGGCACCAACTCGCGCAACATGCGATGGGCTCCGTTGAGGTCGGCGGCCGGGCCCGCGTCGGTCATTGCGTCGAGACTGGCCTGTAAATAGGGAGGCTCAGCCAGGACGAAAGGGCCGCCATCGGTCACGGCCAACTCGGCGCTGGACAGAGCGAGGCTTGCGTCACGGAGCACGACGAACCGATCGTGACGGCGACGGACCGGCTTGCCACCTCGACGAGTAACGATACGCGCAGCACAGGACAACAGCCGCTCGGCATCAAAGGCCCCGGCAGCGAACACCCCAAAGCCAGCGTCAGCTCCCGCGGCCGGAACGGCCACAGCCAGCTGATCCACGCTGTCCATGGGATCGTTGCCGCAGAGCGTCTGAATCTCGCCAAGCCCAGCAATAGTGCGGCCGTGCCCGAGAAAACGCTGTCCCAGCTCGGTCGCCCTCAACGCGTTCAGATCGACGACCGCGACCAGCATGGCGCCCTGAGGAATCGCCGCGAGCACTGACCGGTCGGGAGCAGCCGATGGGCTCTCCTCGCTGGTGCGCCGCCGACTCGTGTAGAGCCATCCGACCACCAACGTGACCATGACGAGCAAGATGAGTCCGCCGCGGAGCCCAAGCCCGCGGCGCGATGGGCGCGGCATGTGGGACGGTTATCATGAGCGTGCCCCTTTCACCATCGGCGATGGCCGAAAGACCAGCCGCCATCGGCGCCGCTCGAAGGGCCTGCGTCACCATCGGCGCCGCTCGAAGGGCCAGCGCCATCAGCAGCGGCGCCCGGATATCGGTGCTGGTGGTCCGACCAGGCGCCTCAGGAGTCCCGCTCGAACCAGCCGCCGATGGCCTCTCCGATCCGCGGCGCACCGTTGAAAAGCAGCACGCAAGTGAAGATCAGGCCGACCAACAGCAGCTCGTCCACCGTTACGGCGCCGAACAGGGTCCGTACGAAGTCCCACACAGCCCTGCTATCCTACATGGACACGACCGAAAACCGGTCTAAAGTCGTCTCGTCGTGTCGGACCCAGATCAGCCTTCCGAGCCACCCCCGGCTCTCCCTTCGGAGACGGGCATCGTGCTGTTGGCCGATCCGAGCGACGAGGGGGACCTCATCGCGGCGGCCTTGCGGCAGCAAGGCCTGTCGGTGGTCAGTAGCGAAGTCGTCGCGCTGCCCGAGCGAGTCAGCCGTTTGCACCCCTTCGCGGTGGTCGTTGACCTAGAGCAACCACACGTCGAAGTGGCGCTGCGTCAATTGCGGGATCCCCCGGCGACCGAGCTGGGAACTTCCGTGGGCGCTGCCACTGGTGCCCTGCACACCCTGATCGTGGCGCTGGGCACGACCGATCAGGCCAAGGCATTGGGCCTCCCCGAGAGCCCAGCGACTCGAGTCGTGACACGCCCAGTCGAGCTAGAATCGCTGGCCTCTTATCTGGTCGAGCAAGCCCGGGGACGGGGATCAATCCCCCTCCCCCACGCCCCGTCGAGCGACGGCTCAATGCCGATGGCCGCCGATTCGGAGGCAGCCTTGCTGTCCGACTTCCCGGCCATCGCCGGCCTTCCTGAGGTGGAGTCCATCCTTCCTGATCTGGAGGGTGCACCGGCGACCGGCCAGATGACGACCCAGCTGAGCCCGGAGATCGAGGCTTTGCTCGAAGCCGCTGCGAGCCGCGTAGGGCGGGAAGAACGGGTTTCCGAATCGACCCAGCCCCAGGACCTGGACATCTTGGTGCCCAACGAAATGCTCGCCGTCCTGGACGAGCTGGCCGCCAGTGATGAGGAATCGCCACCGACCCACGGGATGCCAGCTGGGCCTTTCGGCTTGAACGCCACGCCGGCACTAGAGCTCGCGCCGCCGCAGCCGCCGCAGCCGCCACTGCAACCGCGGCCGCCGCTCCACGCCCCGGAAGCAGCAGCGCCGCTGGGGCTTCCCCCACAAGCAACGGCGACCCGGCTGGCTCAACAGGGCAGTGCGGCTCACCAGGCTAGCGCTGCTCTGCCGCCGGACGAGCAGACCAGCGCCTTGGCGGCAGGCACCCAGGTTGGACCGTCTGCTCGAGCACTGGAGAGCATGTCGCCCCGAACGTCGGCAGGTGTGCCCTCTTGGGCGGTGCCGCCCTTCGGCAGCAGGGAGCCTGGGGCTGACTCTTGGGGACCGGCTCCCCTCACCCCCTCCCACGCCGCATCGACGGCACGCACTCCCTGGCCGGCCGCGCCCCCAGAGGGCCTCGAGCGTCCCGCTGGCCAAAAGTCCGGCCCGGCAGCGCCACCACGAACGCCAACCGACTTTCCGCCCTCGACGAGCGAGGCCGGTGCGCTGGGCTCGCCACCAACCCAGGGACACGACCAGGTCGCCAGCACGCCCCAGCCAGGACAACTCGGGGGCGCCGTATCCTCTAGGAGAACGACGAGCAGCCGTTATCCGAAGATCTTCGGGACCTCCTCCGGGGCGCCCCTACCCGCAACGTCGACTCCAGCGGATCACGGGGAGCCGAATCGAAGACACGAGTCGATCGCACCGGTCACGACCCTCGGTCAACCAGCCTTGCTCAGCCCGTTGCCGCCCTCGTCGTCCCGCGTCGAAGAGGGCGACCCGCTCGAGATGCTGGCCGCCGTGGTGCGAACTCGGTTCACTGGCGCGTTAGTGCTGGGTAGCCCGAACGGCGAGCGCCTGCGGCGCATTCTGGTGCGGGATGGCGATCTGGTGAACGCCGCCTCAGAGGTGGACAACGAAACGCTGCTCGATTTCTTGGTGGACCGTGGCGACCTGAGCCCCGAAGTGGCTCAGCTGCGGACCGCCAAGCTACCCCGCGGCGGTCGCCACGCCGCCGCGGCACTCATCGCCAACGGCTACTTGGGCCAAGACGATCTTTGGGTCGTGTTGCGCGCCCATGCCGAGTGGATCATCGCCCGTGCAATCCACGACGCCCCCGCCCTCTGTCAGCTCGAGAGCGAGCCGCCTGAGCGGCTCCGCGCTGAGCCCAACGTCTTCGGCGGCGCCGCCGGCGTGGAGGTCTTCGTCGAGTCGGTGCGACGAGCGTTTCGCACCGATGAAGCCATCAAGCGCATGGGCGGCGCCGACGCCCAACTCCGCGAGGGCCCGACGATCGCGCTCTTGGCCGAGTCAGCGCTGACCCCTGCGGAAACCGATCTAGTCCGCCGAGCCATGGGCGCCACGGTGAGCGAGGTGCTCTCGCTGGCTGGGCCGGAGCTCGCCACGGTACTATTCGCCCTGGTGACGCTGCAAATCCTGGCCTCTCAGCAAACCTCAGCCCTGCCCGACCAGGCGCCAGAGACACCCTTCGACCCGCTCGACGCCGACGCAGTGCGGCGGCGCGTCGGTGCCCGGCTCGCCCTGGTGAGGGACGCCGACTACTTCGCCCTCTTGGGTGTCGAGCCCAGCGCGACGGCGTACCAGATTCGGCAAGCCTACCTCGGTCTGCGCCGGCACTTCGAACCGTCGCACTTGCTCACCGCGGCCACCGCTGACTTGACTGAAAATGTCCTGCTAATCGTCGATGTGATCGAAGAGGCCTATGAGATCCTGCGGGATCCCAACCGATGCAGGCGCTATCGGCTAGCCATCGAAGCAACCAGCCGGTCACCTGAATGATGGCCCGCCTGACCTCGAGCAGCCGACACCAGACTTGCCAGCCAACGACGGCCCCTTGAAAGGGACCACTGGCCCCCGGCCGTCGCGCCTCGGGCAGCGATCGCGGCCCGAGGCGTCCTAGACATTTTCGGGGGGAGGCAAGCTCGGGATGGTGTCGAGGGTTCCCACGGACTCGAGACTGATCCAGACCAAGAAAACCACGTAGAGCCCGAGTAAGGTCCAGGCCTCACGGCGGGATAGGGCCATGTTGGTGCGCATGAAGAGAAAGAGCACCAAGGTCGCCAAGGTGAGAACGGCCATCATCGGCGTAGCGACCGAGAAATTGATGACCGCCGTACCGGCGATGAGGACCCCAACAGGGATACAGATGAGCAGATCGAAGACGTTGCTGCCGAAGACGTTGGCCAGGCTGGTCACGGCCTTGCCGCGCCGAGCGGCTCGAATGCTGACGAAGGCGTCGGGGATGCTCGTACCCATCGCGACCACCGTGACCCCCCAGAGGTAGGTGGGCGTACCGAGCACATCACCAAGAACGATGGCCGACCGCACGAGCCCTTCCACAGCGACGAAGATGAGACCCAAGCTCAGCAA
>JAUVCD010000859.1 GCA_030590865.1 Myxococcales bacterium
GACCACCGAGACGAGTTCTTCTGGTCGCTCTACGTGAGGTGCGTGTCCGGTATCCATCAGCGTGAGTCGCGCGCCGGGTACGTCGCGGCTCAGCTTCAGCGCGAAGGTGGCGGGGACCATACGATCCTCTCGCCCCCAGACGACCAGGGTCGGACGTCGGATTCGAGCGATCCGAGCGACCACTGGGCGGGTGTCTAGCATCGACCGGAGCACGGCATGGGCGCTTTCCCGAGCGGATGGCGCATTGAAGCAGTCGTAGAATCGATCGATGCGGGCGTGGGGCATGACGGCACCAGGGGACAGGACGTCGTCTCTGAAGTACCGCCGAAACAGTCCCCGTCCGTAGAGTTGCTTGAACAGCATGCCCCCCATGACCGGCCAGAGCGGCACCCGCAGCTTTCGGACGAGGGGGTGGGGGTAGCACAAGGGATCGAGCACGACGAGACGAGTGACCAGCTCGGCGTAGCGGGCTGCCAGGGTGATGGCCACCGCTCCTCCGAGGCCGTGGCCCAAGACGCAGGCCCGTCCCACTCCATAAGCGGCGATGAGGTCGGCGATGGCCTCGGCGAAGGTCTCGACCCCGTAGTTATAGCGCGACGGGTTGGGTTTCTCGCTGTCGCCGAACCCCGGAAGGTCAGGAGAGATGACGTGGAAGTTGACGGCCAGCTCGTCGATGATGTCGTCGAAGTCCAGGTGGCTCACCAGGAAGTCGTGGATCAAAATGAGCGGCGCTTGGTCCTCGCCGCCCGCCTCAGCGACGCGCATCCGAACGCCACGAGCGGTGACATCGCGGCTGACGCGCTGTGTGGGCACTCGCTCGTCCATGCTTTCTTCTACCTGAACAACCTGGCCCCGTCATGGAGCACCTGTCGGTTGCTGAACATACGTCCCCGGAGTTGCCCGTACATCCGGCGCCAATGTGGTAGGTGGTGTTCAAGTTACCGCAATTGCCCGGGAAATCTGAGCACAATTGCGCGGCAGGGCTGACGAAAAATGTCCGACCGGTGCCAGTTTTCGCGGTGCGTCAGGGCTATCCGGGCTGCGCGATAAATATCGCTGCTCAATCGTTTGACTGGATTCCATTGAGTAGAATACATTCGCGCTCATGTTCGAGCCTGGACCACAACTTTTCCACCCCGTGCGATCGGCATCGTAGGGAGATGCGGGACGTTGATGGACAAGGTCGGCGAGAGCGTTTTGGTGGACCTCGAGAACGAGCATCTCGATGGGATCACCTCAGCGGACTTGCTGGCCTTCTTTCTCGAGCAGAGCATTCGCTTCGGCGAGGCCACTCTGCGCAAATGGGTGCAGCTCGGGTTGCTGCCCCGCAGTGTGAGGGTGGGGCGGAAGGGCAAGCATCAGGGGTCCAAGGGCAAGTATCCGGTCCGTGTCGTTCGGCAGATCCTCCGAATCAAAGAGCTGATGGCTCAGGATCTGACGATCGAGGACATCAAGCAGCGGTTTCTCTTCGTGCGCGGCGACATCGAAGCGCTCGAGCAGGCGCTGGACGAGATCTTCAGCCTGTTGGGGCGGATGGTAGGGGACCGGGGCGACAAGTGCACCGCAGCGCGCGCAGCGGGTGCGGATCTCGGTCGGGCCCGGGCGCTGGCGAGCGATCTCGTCGATCGTCTGGAGCGGATCGAGCGGCGTCTGATGGCCGAGCCTCGTGCCGAGCGCTCCGAGGAGGTGGCTTCGTGATGGAACGCCCCTCAGCCGCCCAAGAAAAGAGCATGCTCGAGCTGTGGCTCGATGCTGTGGCGAGAGAATTGACGATAGGCCCCGAGGTGACGTAGCCGACGGGTGATGGGCGGCCGCGTTTCGCTTCTTGCGAGACGCCAGCCAGCAGCGAAGTGGGGGAAGGCGTCTGAGCCGATCGGGCGCTAGTTGATGTGCACCTGTAGGTACCGGTGCGCGGCGAATCAGTGCGTGATGTGTAGTGGATAACGAGCGGGAGGACCGGATGGCCAGCGACGCAAACGAGAAGATCCTGAAGGCGGTGCAGGTAGGAGAGGTCGATCTGAGTGACATCGATCCGCTCGCCATTGACGGATCCCTGGCGCGGGCCCCAGATGTTCAGACTGCCGAGACTGCGGTGACTCGTGAGCAGCGCCGCTCACGACGCAAGCGAGCCGTTCGGGCTCGCACCATCAGCGTCAAACGCATGACCAAGCGGGAGCTCGAGCTTGGTCGGCTGCTCTACCCGGAAACGGACTACTGGAAACCGCGGGAGCGGTCCCAGTGTGCCGGAACGGACTCGGCTCGGCCCTGTCCTTATGTCTCCTGCAAGCACCATTTGTATCTTGATGTTTCTCCCCGGACTGGCGCGATAAAGCTGAACTTCCCTGACCTCGAGGTGTGGGAAATGAATGAGACCTGCGCATTGGATGTCGCAGACCGAGGGGGCACGACCCTGGAGGACGTGGGTGCGATCATGAATCTGACGCGAGAGCGCATTCGCCAGGTGGAGGTCCGAGCGCTTGCCAAGCTCGAGGCACTCAAGGACATGATGGCTCTGCGCGACTATGTCGATGAGGGCCCGGTCGGCAAGCGCCGCCTCCCGGTGCTGCGAGACGACGAGCACGCGTAGCCGCTAATCGTTGGCAGCTTCGTCGGCGGCGGGCTCTGACGGTTCCGCTATTGGGGTGCCGAGTTGTTCGGCGAGTTCGCCAGCGAGCTCGCCGAGTGTTGTTTCGAGCTCGGTGACGAGCGCCTCGCGAATGCACTGGCCGATGGCGTCGAGGCTGCCGGCGGTGTGCATGATGTTGAGCGCATAGAGGAACACGCGCAGGCTCAGTTGCTCGCTTCGGGTGTCCCCTGTCTTGCCCTTGTCTGTCTCGCCCTCGTCTGTCTCGCCCTCGTCTTCAGGGCCGAGCACCGCTGCGTCGACTAGCACCATGGTGCGGGGATCCACGCCGTCAACGACCACCTCGGAGCCCGGCAGATCGGCGATGTACAGCTCGGCGGACTGCAGGACGGTTTGTAGCTCCGGTGGCAGCTCGGTGACCGCCTGCTCGGTGAGCTTCAGGAAGGTCTCTCCGTCAGGAGCCCAAGGTGGCATGCCCATCTCGAGCTCTAGCTGGCGGGTGCGCAGGAAGGCTGCGCAGGCCTTTTGGCGGTCACCCCGGTCCTCGCAGAGCAGCCCAGCATAGTAGTAGGCCTCGGGGTTTCTCAGGTCGCCCTCGATGGCTGCCTCGATGAGGACTCGGGCGGCCTCCCGATCACCGGTTTCGAAGTGAGCCCGGCCGGCGAGATAGTTGTGAGTAGGGCTCTCGTAGGGGCCCTCAGGCAGCGACGCGAGGACTCGTTTGGCGGCGTCCATCTCGCCCTTGC
>JAUVCD010000177.1 GCA_030590865.1 Myxococcales bacterium
ACTGTTGGCCACGCTGCTCACGCTGCCGTCGGTCGGTGATCTGCTCCAGACCTCGTTGCCAGTCAGAGTCCTAACGCCGATCAAGAGTTCACCGTTGGCCTGCGGCGACAGGGCATCGATCGAAAGCGGTGCCTCCGCACGGCCCGCTGCGTGGACCAATGCCCGGCTGGCGCCCTGGAAATCGTCGGACACCGCTATGGCTTGGACGAGCTGGTCGCCGCACTGCTGCGGGATCGCACCTTCTATCGTAACTCCGGTGGCGGCGTGACCCTCTCAGGTGGCGAGGCGACGCTCTACGGCGACTACGCCGGTGCCCTGGCACAGCAGCTTCAGGAGGCGGGGACCCACGTGCTGCTCGAGACCTGCGGACACTTCGAATGGGAGCGCTTCGCCGCCCAACTCTTGCCCCACTTGGATGCGGTCTACTGGGACCTCAAACTGGCTGACCCACAGGATCACGAGCGCTGGTGCGGACGAGACAACCGGCTGATCATCGAAAACCTCGATCGGCTCATCGATCAGAGCAACGAGCAGCTCGAGGTTCTGGTTCGCATCCCACTGGTCCCGAACCTGACCTGCACTCGCGACAACCTGGAGGCCTTGGCCGAGCACCTCAGGGCCCGCGGCGCAGAGCGCGTCGCACTGTTGCCCTACAACCCCATGTGGCTCCCCAAGGCGCTGGCGCTGGGTCGCTCGGCACCTGAGCAGCCCGACGACCGGTGGCTCGAGCCTGACGAGCTCGCGCTGGCCCAGGCGGCCTTCAAAGACTTCACCATCCTGTGAGCGGGCCGCACTCAGCGCCACCAGGTCGGCGAGATGGCCGCCGAGATAGCCAGCGAGATGGCATTTGAAAAAGCAGCCTCGACGAAGGATATTGTCTAGGGTGGTGTTGCGTCCTGGATCGCCACCTCGTCTCATTGCTTCGTCCCAAGAAGGAAGGCCAATGTTGCTTCGCAAGGCCATGATCGCGGCACTAGGCACGACCCTGGCTAGCTGCGGTTCGTCATCGACATCACCGACTGACCAGCCCGACGCCGGCCAAGCAGAGCCGTCACCTGTGACGCTGCTCTACACCGGGACGGTGAGAGGCAACCTCGAACCCTGCGGGTGACCCTCCGAACCCCTCGGGGGCCTCGCTCGGCGAGCGAGTTATGTGGCTGAAGCGCGGGCGACCGGCATTCCGGTCTTGTTGCTCGACGGGGGCGATCTCTTCGGCAATCTGAACAGCGTCCACTCGCTCGATGACATGCTGAAGGGCGAGTACCTGCTCCAGGGCATGGACATGTGCCGCTACGACGCCCTGACCCTCGGGGAGCGGGACTTCCGCTTCGGGGAGGCCTTTCTCACGGCCCAAACCGAGGCCACGGACATCGCGGTCACCTCAGCCAATGTGTTCCGACACAGTGACGGGACGCCCTACGCCACCCGCTTCTTCACCAAGGACTTCGGTGAGCTGACCGTCGGTGTCGTTGGGATCATGAGTGATGAGTTCCAGGCCGAGGTCGCCCAAGTCAGCTCGTCCCATGGCGACCCGATGGTCGTCGGTGATCCGGTCACTGAGCTAGCCGCGGCGATGACGGAGATGGGCCCTGTCGATCTGGTGGTCGTGCTCGCCCATATGCCCCAAAGCGATGCCCTCATGCTCGCTGCCGAGCTGTCTGGGGTGGATGTCATGCTCATATCTCATGAAGCTGCAGCTCTCGTACCGGCTGGGCAGATCGGCGACGTCTGGGTCGCAGGTACCGGCTACGATGGCAAGTGGATCGGCCACCTGGACCTGGAAGTCGCCAATGGCTCGGTCCTGAGCGTCGAGGACAAGGGGGCCAAGTTGGGCGACTCGGTGCCCGATGATCCTGACCTCGCCGCCCTCTATCAAGACTACCTGGACGAGCTGGCCACCAAGATCGACGAGATCATCGACAGCATCCCGGAAGAGGACCCGCCAGGTGGCTCCTACGTTGGCGCCGCCGTCTGCGCGACCTGCCATGCCGCCCGGACGACGCGCTGGACCGCCACCGACCACGCCCAGGCCTTCGACACGCTGGTCGTCACCAACCACGACTACGCACCGTCCTGTTTCCCCTGTCACTCCACCGGCTTTGGATACCTGGGAGGCTTCAAGCTGCCCGAGCTGACGCCCACCATGGGGGACGTGCAGTGCGAATCGTGCCATGGGGCCGGAGCGGATCACGCCGCCCTGCCGGCGGCGGGCTGGTCGGCCGAGCCAACCGCCGCTTGCGCCAACTGCCACACCCCGGAAATGAGCCCTGACTTCAACATGGTGACCTACCTTCCCCAGGTGACCTGCAAGATCGTCTACGGCGCTGGCACCAGTGGGGGAAACCCGGCCCCCCCGAAGAGGCTTCCGCTCCCGTAGACGCGGTGACAAGCTTGGGCTCGGTGCTCGCCCCTGTTGGGGCGCCGAGCGCCATTGCACAGCCCCGCCGGACCTCCCAGGCGAGGGCCCAGGTCAAGCATGCCCGTGCGAGCCCCCTCCGACGGCCTGTACCGCAACAGGATGAGCCACCTAGGCGCGGGCATTGGCATCGGTACGGGGACGCTCATCCTCTTGGCAAGCCTCCACGAGCTGGTGGCCCATGACCCCAGCCCCATGGTCGGTGTGGGAGCCTATTTTGGGCTGCCATGGGTGATGGCAGGGGGTGGGCTGTTGTTCCTGTGGGGGCTCAGACGCGAGGCGGCGCGCCGGCGTCGAGCGGAACCAGCCCCGCAAGGCCCTGGACGGGCCGGGCCATCCCACCGGAACAACCTCGTCTGGGTGGTGTCCGCAGCCTTGATCGCTGCAACGCTCCTGGCACTAGCTGGCGTCCAGGCCACCCGCTTTTCGAGCTCGGTGGCGTTCTGCGGCAAGACGTGCCACGAGCCCATGGCCCCGACCTACACGGCCTATCGCGATTCGGCCCACGCAACCGTCGCTTGCGCAGACTGCCACGTGAGTGCCGGAGTGGCAGGCTTCGTCGAAGCGAAAGTGTCCGGGCTACGGGAGGCTTGGGGGGTTACGGGTGGCTCCTACGATCGGCCGATCGTCGCCTCCCTGGACGAGCTGCCGCCTACCGGCGACACCTGCAGCGGCTGCCACCCAGCGCCGCTGACCCTGACACCAGAGCCACATCGCTTGGCCGTCTTCCGCCCGGACGAGGCCAACACCGCCGAGCAGATTGAGCTGTCGCTGAAGAGCTCGGCGAGCGCCACAGCCACCGACGGCAACATCGGCATCGACTGGCACCACAACCTGGACCATACGATCACCTACGTCGCTCTGGACGCCGAGCTGCAACAGATACCGTGGATCCAGGTCAAGCGCTGGGACGGCAACGTCACCGAATACCGTACCGAAGACAACAACATCACCGCTGAGCAGCTCGCCTCACTGCCCCGACACCGCCTCGACTGCGTCACCTGTCACAACCGCACCGGCCACCGGTTCGACCCGCCATCGATGGCCGTCAACCGCGCACTGGCGACAGACGAGATCTCAGCCACCTTGCCGTGGGCCAAAAGCACCGTCATGGCCGCCTTGGTCCGCTCTTATGGGGACCGCGACACAGCTCATCGAGGTCTAGGCGAAGCCATCGAAGCAACCTATCGCAACAAGCAACCAGAGCTGCTAGCGACGCGCAGCGCAGACATCCAGAAAGCTGCCGCTGCAGCGGTGACCATCTATGACCGCAATGCCTTCCCCGAGATGCGAATAGACTGGCAGACCTATCCGGACAACATCGGCCATCACCACTGGCCTGGGTGTTTCCGGTGCCATGACGAGCGTCACCGATCGACGGACGACCAGCCGCTGAGCATGAGCTGCACCTTGTGCCACGACGAGCCCCGGCGGGTCCCGGCAGGGCCATCCGCTGACGGCTCGACGGCGATCGCGGCGGAGTGGCACCCGTGGGACATGCCTGCCGAGCACTTGGAAATCAAAGAGCACGACCAGTTGCTGTGTCATGAGTGCCACCAGCCTGGACACCGTCCCCGTAGCGCGTGCGAGGACTGCCATCGATAAGGGGCATCGGAGGTGGGCAGACCAGCGGCAATTCTTCGTTTCCTGTCCTTGGGCAGGCTGAGCCCTTGGCGGGCAGGCGGATCGTTGTGGCGGAAGCTCGGCGCAGCACTGGCGGCGCTCGTGGTTGCAGTGCTCGCAGGCCTGTGGGGCGCCCACTCCTACGCCGAAAACAGCGCGGGCTTCTGCCTGTCGTGCCACGACGACCAAGCGGCTGAGGTACAGGCCAGCGTTCACCACGCCTTGACCTGCCAAGAGTGTCACGACTCGAGGCTATGGGGGGCGGTCAAACAGCTCGTGCTCGGCGACGACTCATCGACCCCTCACACCAACGCCACGGCGCCGCGATGTCAGCATTGCCACATCGACGGATCGGCCAGCCAGCTACAGATCGGCGACACCTTGGGACATCAGGTCCACTCGTCGGCACCGCAGCAAGTGCCCTGCGCGCAGTGCCACAATGCGGCGCCCCACGATCCCCGGCCCCATCAGAACACTTGTGACGAGTGCCACGAAGGGATGACCATCCACGAGCCCGCCATGGCGGAGGTCACCTGCCTAGGCTGCCACAACTTCTTGGCTCGGAGCAGCTCAGACCATCCTGCTGCCGGTAACGACTGCCGCCGCTGCCACGGTGGAATCGACGAGCCTGATCGGAGCGAGCGTTTCGCGACGACCCAAAGCGCCCCAACGGTGGCCGACCACCACACCCATGGCGGCCTCACCAGCTGTCGGCTGTGCCACAACCCCCACCAAGCCGAGGCGGCCAAGCGCCTCACAGGCACCGACTGTAGTCGCTGTCATCGCCCAGAGGCTGGCGAAGCGAGCCGCACGAACCCAGAGCACGGCGACTGCTCGAGCTGCCACGCGGTCCACGCCCCGCGCGATGAAGCCAGCCGCCGCTGCGCGGACTGCCACGAAGGCCAGGCGAAAACAGGGGACGGCACCGAAGCGGGGGAGCACGACACCTGTCTCGACTGCCATCCCGCTCACACCTCGGACACCGCCCCGGCAACCTGCACCGGCTGCCACGAGGAACAGTTCGCGCGACTCGCCAACTCATCGGAGGGCGAGCACTCGCTCTGCACCGACTGCCATGATTCTCACCGCCCCAAGGAGCAAGCCCGGTCCTGCGCAGGCTGCCATCAGGCGCAAGCGGGTCATGGGCATCAGAGCTGCGTGACCTGCCACGAGGCCCACGACAGTCAAGCCCCCCCCAAGACCTGCAATGCCTGCCACGGCGGACCGCTCGCCGAGCTAGCCGCTGGTGATTCCCATCACCGGGGGAACTGTAGCAACTGCCACGGCACCCACGCAGCCCGTGGAGCGTCGACCCGTTGCCTTCGCTGCCATGACGATGTGGGCAAGCAAGTCGCCAGCAGCACCGTCGAGGCCCATCAACGGTGCGCCACGTGCCATCAGCCCCACCAGTTCGCCCGCCAGGGCAGCACCAGCTGCGTCGGCTGCCATCCGCTACCGAGCGCTGCGGTCACCGGCGCATCAATCGCTGGCCACCAAGAGTGCGGCACCTGCCATCAACCCCACCAGTCGACGACCACCGGCTGCGTGAGCTGCCATGCTGAGACGAGCCGGCTGGGCACCCACGCCAAGAGCGGCCACCGCGACTGCCTCAGCTGCCACGATCCCCACACGGGCACGGTGGCCGGACGCCAGACCTGCTTGGCCTGCCACACCGACCAGGCCCAGCACCACCCGAAAGTCAGCCGCTGCGCCGCCTGTCACCCCTTCGATAAGTAGGCCGCTCGCGAAGGGCGCGCGAGACCGCAGCGCCTTTCGCGCCAAGAACTAGCTAGTTGCCGGTTCGATCACCCCTTTTTCGCGCGAAGCGGTTTTGGGGTGGGGCCCCGTCGCCGAAGGCGATGGGGCGGGGTTTTTGAAAAAACCCCGAGAAAAGAATGCTAGTTGGCCAACAGAAGGCGCTCGCGAAGGGCTCGCGCGCCCTTCGCCCCCGCCAGGGGGCGCGCGAGACCGCAGCGCCCTTCGGGCCAAGAACTAGCTAGCCGACCAGCTTCCTGACGACAGCCAGGTACTCGTCCTTCACGATGGGCTTGGACAGGTAGCCCTCAGGCGGCGGCACCTGCTTCCGAGTGGAAATGAACCGCTTGAACTCACCCGTGACGCCGGTGACCATGACGACGGGGATGTCCTTGTACTCCGGGTTCTCCTTGATATCCCGGTAGAAACGCACGCCGCTCTTCTCGGGCATGGTGATGTCGAGGGAGATCAGGTCGGGACGACTCTCTTGGACGAGCTTCAGGGCCTCGACACCGTCTTTCGCCGTCACTGTGGCGTAGCCGGCATCCTCAAGCACGGTGGAGATGAACAAAGTGATGTCCGGCTCGTCGTCGACGACGAGGATCGTCTTCTTGTCTTCAGCCATTTGGCCGTCCTTCTTTGGTGGGAGGCAGGTGCGTTACCCCGGCCTTCGGGTTGGCACTTTTTTGTGCGAATCAGAATGCCCTGTCAACTGGTAGTGTTTACTTCTACCCCGCCGAACAGACAGAACAAATCTACAGCGCCAAGGTCGGGTATTGGTGACCTCACCGCCGGCCCGCAACTGAGATCAGTCCTCACCCTGATCCGACTCTGGAGCCTGCACGTCAGGGCAGCGGTCGGTGGGCGTTGAGCCGTTCGCCTGGTGGTCCAGCAGGTCCTGAAGCGCCAGGCCGTTGAGCACGCCAGTGATTCCGCTGTTGATCCGCTCGTAGACCCAGCGGGTGGAGCAGGCATCGACTTTCGAACAAGTCTCGGGCTCCAAGACACAGTCAACGACGTTGATCGGACCGATGGAGGCCTCGACGATCTCTCCCACCGAGATGTCGGGTGCAGGGCGCGTCAGCAGATAGCCACCAGACCGGCCACGGACGCCGCGGAGCAAACCGGCACCCTTGAGGCCCATGGCGACTTGTTCCAGGTAGCGCTTGGAAATCGAAGTAATATTCGACACATCGTCGAGGGACACGGGCGCGTGGCTTTCCTCGCGGCGCGCGATCGCGACCATCATGCGCAGGGCGTAGCGAGCACGGGTGGAGAGCTTCACGGTGCGGTGCCTTCATGGAATCGCGGGCAGTAGACCCTTGAGATAGTAGCGCAACGCCGCTCGACGTCCTCCCCAAGCGCCACTTTGGTAATCCAGCAGGTCGTTCAGCCAGCTAGCACTATTGTACTAAATTCCGATCGGAGTTATAGTCTTTTAACCACTCGCAAGACGGTCTGCAACCGTACCCGCGAGCAAACTGTCGAGTCGGCCGGGTTCTACAGTGAAAGCCACCACCCGCACAAGCCAGTGCATCGGTTTTCTGATCCAGCTCGCTAGGGCCACCAACGAGAGTGACCCAGTGAGCCTCGCTCAGGTGTCGCTGCATACCGGAATCTCACGACGCTACCTCGAGCAGTTAGCGATTCTGTTGAAGAACGCTGGCCTTATCCGCGGCTTCACCGGGCGCGGGGGCGGCTACCTGCTGGCCCGGAGCCCAGACACGATCACCATCCACGACATCGTCACCGCTGCCTCCGGGCCGGTCAGCTTCGCCGGCTGCGTCGCCGACTCGCTCGGCTGCATGAGCGCCGACTTCTGCCAGTGCCGTCCGTTGTGGATGCTCATTGACCACGAGATCGAGCAAGTGCTGAACGCCCACGTCCTGGAGGACCTGGTCGATCGCTCCCGTCTAACAGAGTTGCAGGCTCGCGCCCGTTCGCTGCCCCACCACGGCGGAGCAGAGTCCCCCTGGGCGCACAGGAATACCCCCGAGGTTGCTCGGGGAGGAGGATGAAATGATCGAGAAGAAGATCGGAGACAGGGTCATACGGCTCGTCGAGGGTGACATTACCGATATGGAGGTCGAGGCCTTCGTGTTCGACATCACCGAGGATGTGAAGCTCGGCACCGGTTATGGCGGCGCCATTACGATACGAGGCGGCAAGACCATTCAAGAGGAGCTGGACGGCATTGGGAGCTGCCCCACGGGAGAAGCGATCATCACCAAAGCCGGCAAGATGAAGGCCAAGCACATCATCCACCTCAATGGCCCCAAGTTTTACGAAGAAGACGAAGAGGGCAAGCTGCGCCGGGCGACCAAGAACGCCCTCAAGCGGGCGGACGAAAACAAGATCAAGCAGCTGGCATTCCCGCCCGTTGGGACCGGCCTCTACCAAGTAGATCTGAAGCTATGCGCGGACGTGATGGTCGATACGGTGGCCAAGCACCTGAAAGGCAAGACCGCTCTGCAAGAGGTGCTCTTCGTGGCCCTAGACCCCCGCGAATACCAGCCCCTGAAGGCCAAGATCCAAGGAGGAGCTGGAGATGTCGGTAGACAAGGCGCTTCACGTCGTCGAAATCGTCCACTGGGCCGCTTTGGCCATCATGGCCTGCGTGTACACCCTACGACTGTTCTGGATATTCAGTTTTCCAGCAGGTGGTGACCGACAGAAGGTCGGCGAACACGGAACCAAGTCCCTCGGTCCTGCCATTTACTCGCTCGGCAACGTGGCCATGCCCTGGGCCATGGAGAGCACCCGGAAGGGAATGGCCTTCTACATCAGCTTCGTCATCTTCCACCTAGGTGTCGTGGCAGGCATCTTCCTGGCTTTCGTCAGCTCGATCTACCGACCATTGATGGAAATGCAGCCAGTCGCCTACGCCTTCATGGCCATTCTAGGTGCGGCATTCTTGGTCGCCGTCTACCGGGTGATTCGTCGCTTCGTCAGCCCTGTAATGAAGCTCATCAGCACCCCTGACGATTACTTCAGCGTCATCATGTTGATGGGCTGGTTCCTGACCGGCGCATTAGCACAAGCTCACATTTTCGGACTACTGCCGAGCGCCTGGTACTTGGTGATATTCCTCGCCGCCACCAGCTTCTTCTTGGTTTACGTGCCGTTCTCCAAGATCTCCCATTACCTCTATTACCCCTTCACCCGCTATTGGCTTGGCAAGACCTTGGGCCACCGAGGCAGCATGCCGGCAAATCAAGGCTGAAGGAGGAGACCATGAGCAAAGTAGAATCCCGCAAGGTTCAGAAGATGATGGAGCTTCTCCCTGCGAAGCTCTCCCGCCAAGTCGTTGGCTCGCTAGTGGGCTGCGTGCATTGCGGCATGTGCAACGACGCGTGCCATTACGTCGCGACCCATCCAGATGATCCGAAGATGACGCCGTCCTACAAGGCGGACCAACTGCGCAAGATCTTCAAGGCCAAGCATGATTGGACCGGTCGAGTTTTTCCCAAGTGGGTCGGCGCCAAAACGCCCATGACCGACGAGGATCTCGAGAAGCTGAAGGACATCGCCTTCGGCACCTGCACCAACTGTCGGCGCTGCACCTTCAACTGCCCCATGGGAGTCGACACCGCTACGCTCAACCGGATCATGCGGGGGCTACTCACCCGCGTGGGTGTGATGCCTGAAGGCGTCCGCGTGGTGAGCAAGGACTCCTGGGAGATCGGCAACCAGATGGGCGTGCTCAAAGAAGAGTACGTCGAGACGATCGAATGGCTGAGCGAAGAGCTGGTGGACGAGGTGGAGGACAAGCGGGCTGAGATCCCCATCGACAAGAAGGGCGCGAACATCGTCTACACCATCAATCCTCGAGAGGTGAAATACGATCCGCGGACCATCAGCAACGCGGCCATGATCTTCTATGCTGCAGGTGAGGACTGGACCATGCCCTCCTTCGGCTGGGATCAGACCAACTTCGGCCTCTTCTCGGGAGACGACGCCTTGGGCGGAGCCTCTTACAAGCATCTGGAACAGAACTTCAAGAAGCTGAAGGGCAAGAACCTGGTGATATCCGAGTGTGGCCACGGCTACCGCTCGACCCGCTGCGAGGGACCCAATTGGTCGAAGACCAATCAGGACTTCACCATGGAGAGCTCGGTCATGACCATGCTCCGATACATCAAGGAGGGTCGGATCAAGGTCGACAAGAGCAAGAACAGCGAGCTCGTCACGTTCCACGACTCGTGCAACAACGCCCGCAGCTGTGGGTTCTACGAGGAGCCGCGCGAGCTGTTGAACCTGGTGTGCGAGAACTTCCAGGAAATGTACCCCAACCGCACGGAGGGCTACTGCTGCACCGGCGGTGGTGGGGCGATGAGCATGTCCGAGTACACCCCTCGGCGGCTCAAGTCGGCCAAGATCAAGGCCGACCAAATCAAGGCGACAGGCGCCAAGATCGTCGTCACCTCTTGCCACAACTGCGTGGACGGGCTCGGCGATTGCATCAAGCACTACAAGTTGGGCTGCGAGGTCACCCAGCTGGTCGATCTGGTCGCCAAGGCGCTGGTGCTCGAGGAGTGTGAGGTCAGCAAGACTCCGAAGATCGATCCTGAGACCGAAGAGTCCGAGCCGCCGCCCGCGGCAGCCAAAGAGCCCGCGCCTGCCGCACCGTTGCAGGGCCGCGTGGTGCTGGTGGTCGACGATGAGGACGACGCTCGCACCTTCCTCACTACGGTGCTGGAAGACGCTGGCGCCAAGACCATCGAGGCCACCGACGGCGATGAGGCCCTTGCCAAGGCAAAGGCCGAGAAACCCGACATCATCACCTTGGACTTGTCCATGCCAGGCAAGGACGGCGTCGATGCCTTTGTCGAGTTGCGCGAAGACTCGCAGGTGCGGGACATCCCGGTGTGCGTCATCACCGGCCACCCCGAGTTCCGCAAGGTCATCTACGACCGACCGGCCTCGCCGCCAGAAGGCTACATGGACAAGCCGGTCGACGAGGACGCCTTGGTCAAGAACCTGCGCCGGATCCTGGAGACAGGCAAAGGCGAGGACACAGGCAAGGGCAAGGACTGAGCGCGCGGAGTCCAACGGCGGTCGAGGACGAACAGGATGGAGGGGCAAATGATGGCTGAACGCTTTGAACAGTATTTCGAGCAGATGCCCTGCTACCTGTCCGTCCACGACCGCGACTTTCGTATCATCGAGGGCAATCGACGCTTCCGGGACGACTTTGGCGACCGGATCGGTGACAAGTGCTTCGCCGTATACAAGCACCGCGACGAGATCTGCCCGGACTGCCCGGTGGAGATGACCTTCGCCGATGGCAAGAGCCACGGCAGCGAACAGTTGCTCACCACCCAGCACGGGTCCGAAACGCCGGTGATGGTGCACACCACACCGATTCGAGACGACCAGGGTGAGATTACCGCCGTGTTGGAGATGCACGCGGACGTCTCCAAGATTAAGGCCCTGGAAGCCAAGCTGGGTCGCAGCCGCCAGCAGCTGAGCGAGCTGTTCGAGCGAGTCCCCTGCTACCTCTCGGTCCAGGGGCCAGACTTGGTGATCCAACACGCCAACGGGGCGTTTCGCGACACCTTCGGAGCCTCGGTGGGGGACCAGTGCTTTCGGGCTTACAAGCACCGGGACGAGCAATGTTTGGTCTGCCCAGCCAAAGCCGTCTTCGAGGACGGAAAGCCCCGCCATCACGAAGAGGTGCTGACCACCGCCACAGGCGATCGACTGAACGTGATCTGCACGACCTCACCCATCACAGGCGCCGACGGTGAAGTCTCAGCGGTGATCGAGATGTCGACGGACATCACCCAGATGCGCCAGCTCCAGTCTCAGCTCACGTCCATCGGACTGCTCGTCGGCTCCATCTCCCATGGGATCAAAGGCCTGCTGACCGGGCTCGACGGTGGGATCTACATGGTGAACACAGGCTTCGAGAAGAAGAAGCCCGAACGGGTCAAGAAGGGCTGGGACATGATCCAGCGCAACGTTCATCGGATCCGGTCGATGGTCCTCGACATCCTGTACTACGCCAAGGATCGAGACCTGGATGTGACCAAGGTGGACGTGGCCGAGTTGGTGACCGACCTCGGTGAACAGTTGACGAAGAAGGCTAGTGATCTGGACATTGCGCTCGACGTAGAGGTTGCCTCTGACGTTGGAACCTTCCCTGGAGACGTCAAGGCAACCCGGGCCATGTTGCTCAACGTGCTGGAGAACTCGCTCGAAGCGTGCCGCGCAGACCGCAACAAATCGTCTCATCGGGTGAAGTTTGCCGCCCGGCGGGCCGATCCATGGATGGTCTTCGAGGTTGAGGACAACGGCATCGGCATGGATCAAGAGACCCGAGAAAAGGTCTTCTCCCTGTTCTTCTCGTCCAAGGGGATTCAGGGAACCGGGCTCGGGTTATTCATCTCCAACAAGATTGTCGACAAGCACGGCGGGTCGATCAAGGTGGACTCCCAGCCAGGCCGGGGGTCACGATTCCTGATCAGATTGCCGCTGGAGGCGCGTCCGAGCACCAAGCCGGACGACCACGAGTTGACCATGGGCCAGCTGCCAGGTGGCACCAGTAATTGATGTGCATGGCGCCGCGAGAGCGGAGGGGGAACCAATGCCCAAAGGAAAAATTCTCGTAGTCGACGATGATCTGGACATAGTGGTCTACCTATCGTCCTTTCTCGAGGATCACGACTACGAGCTCGAATCAGCGGGGGACACCAATGCGGCGCTGACGGCCCTACAGACCTTCGAACCCGACATGGTCTTGGTCGACGTGATGCTCCCCGGAAAATCGGGCCTGGACCTACTGGTCACCATCCGCAAGGACCCGCGCTGGGGAGAGATCCCCATCGTCATGGTGACCGGCAGCGACAAGGTCCTGGCGGACGAATTCAAGTCCTACCTCAGCTCCCACGACGGAATCCGTGGTCCCGATGGCGTGGTTCCGAAGCCGGTCGACCAAAACGCCTTATTGGCTCTGGTGCGCAGCTTCACCGCCCGAGACTGAGCCCGAGGCTGACCGCCTGCCGGCCTAACTCACCGCGTGACGAGCTTGCCCGGCCCATTGCCGAGCGCCTGGTGCTGCAAATCGATGACCCGAACCTTGCCGTGGCTGGCCGCGTAGCCCTGAGCCTTGGCCCGATCGATGAAGAGGGCATCGGCACCCGAGTCGTCAGCGTCGTAGAAGGCCTTGCCATCGAAGAGGGCGGTACGGCCGAAAGTGCCCACCATCAGCAGTGGGCCCGACGGCGTGTCACAACCTGTGATGCTCTCTAGGTCGAAGAACAGAGCACTGGGGAAGCTGGTGGCCTGTTTGGCCTTCAGGTCGATGCTCAGCAGCGTCTTGGAGGTCACAATCCACAAGGTCATGCGCTTGACGTCCGCCCATGAGGCCTGCCATTGGGTAGCCAGCGCACCAGCAGTCAGACCTTTGATCGCAACGTCTCGGAAGGTCTTGCCGTCATAACTGAGAATGCGGCCGTGCCGCCCGATCAAGTAGAGGGTGCCGTCGCTGGCGACCAGGGCATCCATGACCGCGGTGCCAGTGGACCCATAGCGCTTGATGGTCCAGCTATCGCCCTTCCATAGATACAACGCGTGGTGGGTACCGGCCGCATAGACAGTACCGTCACTGGCGATGGCTGACGCACCAATGGCTTCTCCCTCGAGCGCTGGAGCCAAGCGATACTCCCAGGCCCCATGACGATACCGCGCCAACCCACCGTGGCGCCCGACCACGATAACGTCCAGGGCGGCGCCCCGACCGTTGATGCGAATGTGATCGGCCTTGCTCGGTCCCCGGTGGACCAGTTGCTCACCGCTGCGCTTCAGCCGGCCAACTTTGCCATCATCACTAAAGGAGCGAGCAACGAAGAACAGCTCGTCCCCGGCACCGGCCATCAGCCCAGGCTCGAAGCCTGGGGGGATCTTGAACCCCGCTGCCTTACCACCTGGGGCACCTTGTTTGGCGTTCAGCGGTGCTGCTGAGCTGACATCCTTCGGTATCTTCTGCGGTTCTGGCTCCCCTTGGTCGGCCACAACGACGGGGGCAAGGTGCTCGTCCACCGGCTGGGGTGGCTCGATCTGAGGTGACGGCGCACTGCACGACCAGACTCCCGCCAACACCGCCGCCATGACCATGCTTCGCTTGCTCATGGTGTCCAAGCTACCACTGGCCAGGCAGCCTGGTGTGGTGAGTTTGCAGGGGCGCGCGAGACCGCAGCACATGCACCGGTGACGCGCAAAGCGCGCTCGTGGAGGATTTCGCTTCCGCTTCCCCCACGCGCTCGCGCCCGAGCGCGACCCCGGGTGCTTGCGCTGTTCGCTGTGGGTTGACCACTGGCAAGCCCCGGAGATCATGTCGGAAAGGCCATGCTTTTCTATGCGCTACGAACACGGGTACGGCGTATTCCGGCCTTCGCTGCACTCGGTCGGAGTTTGACCAGCTGGCAAGCATGCGCGTGGAGGGCGTGAGCATTTCAGCCACGGCCCGAATCGCGGGGAGAGCCCGCAACACCATAGCGCGGTGGCTGGAGCGAGCCTCAGCGGTCGCAAAGCTCTTCAACCTGACGATTCGTCAGGGCTCTGCGTACTTGCGCCGGCGCTCACCATCCCACGCACGGTGCAAGGACAAGCTTGGTGAGCACGTCGAACTGCTGCGTTGCCATTACAGCTTCGTGCGTCGGCATAGCGGCCTCAAGTTCGGCCGGAAGTGCCGAACGCCAGCGATGCAGGCTGGTTTGGTGACTCGGCCCTTGTCGTTCAGGGACATCTTCACTGCCCGGGGTGTCTCGGCACGGCCTGTTGGTGCTGTCGTGTACGTTGTGCGTGCCGATCTCTTCGCCGCAACAATGGCCACAGGCTCCCAGACGGTCGGCTGGACGCTGGAT
>JAUVCD010000324.1 GCA_030590865.1 Myxococcales bacterium
TGGCCAAGCGCATGCGGCTCTTGACGGTGTTCAGCGGGGCGTCGGTTGCGGTCGCAACATCCTTGAGGCTCAGGCCGACGACGATGTGCAGTGCCAGGGCCTCGGCCTGTTCGGCTGGCAGCTCGTCGAGCAGGTGGCGCACTAGCGCTCGGCGCGTTGCAGCTTGGAGCTCGTCGCTGGGCTCGGTTGGCGCAGATCGACGGATCTCACTCAGCTCGGCAAAGGCCTCGAGCTTGGTTTGCTGGGATCGTTGACGCTTTCGAGATGCGAGGGCCGTCCGCACGGCGATTCGGGTTGCATAGGTGGTCGGGTGGCTGTCACCGCGGAATGCAGGAAGGGCCTGTACGAATGCGATGAGCGCCTGCTGAACCACGTCGTCAGCCTCTGCTCGGTCTGGCCCCATGATGGAAAAAACGGCCCGCGTCAGGGCTGGGCTCACCAGCTCCACCAGCGCTTGTGCCGCCGGCAGATCGCCTTGGGCCGCTGCTTTGGCTAGCTGCGCCGGGGGCAGCTCATCCTCGGGAAACGACGAGCCGATGCTCGTGGTGGTGTCATCTCGAGGGTAGGTGGGGGCGACCTTCGCCATGGGCTCTCACTAGTTTAGTGGGCCCGAGCACCTAAAAGGATCACCGTCGGAGCAGAATAGCTCGCATGACAAGGCGCAGAGCAGGCGTAAGGCTAGGTTATTACAGGGTTTGATGCGCTGTTAGAGCACCCATGCGAGCACATAGCCCAGCACTGGGATGGCCACGCCGATGGCCAAGAGCACGCCCCCGCGGCCCCGCAAGCCTCGGCGGCCTTTCACCACGATGACGCCTGAAATGGCCAGGAACGCCAGCAACGCCGCAAAGACGTCGGCGACGTAGGTCCAGATCCCCTTGCCCTCGTTGAGGTGCAGGGCATTGAGCTGCCGCAACAGCCAGCGGTCGCGCTTGTGGACGTGCTCGGCCGTGCCCGTCGATGGCTGGTAGTTGACCATGTCCTTTTCCCCAGGCTCGAAGAACAAGCTCAGCTCGTCGGGCCCGCGCCAGAAGGCGTTCTGCGGCTCGGCGTTGCGGCCCAGCGCCTCGCGCAGGCGCACGCGCAACTGCTGCTCCTCGCCGCCGGTCAGTTGGGTCGGATCGGCGTCGAGCTCGGTGCGGCGGGCGACGGGCAGATCGCCAAGCAGCTCGCCCGGCGTGCCCACACGAGTGACCTCGATGTGGGTGGACTGGTTGTAGTTCCAGTGCTCGCGGTGGTTCACCGCAATGCCCGATATGACGTAGACGAGGGTGAGGCCCAAGCTGAGGAAGCCGGCGTCTCGGTGCAGGAGGATGAGGGTGCGACGCCATTTCATGGGCTAGCCGTCTCCGTCCACCGACCAGGGTTAACGCCAGCGTTCCTGACGCTACAGGAGCTCGGCGCCATTCGCGCGGATGACCGGCCGCTTCACCGGGCCCTCGATCTTGTCGGGATCGCCCATCTTGTGTCCCTTGGCGAAGTACTTGGCTTGCTTGGCCGGTACCTCGACGACCTCGACGGTCCCTTCGACTCGGACTTTCTTGCC
The DNA here is from genome assembly GCA_030590865.1 of Myxococcales bacterium. Classification (GTDB taxonomy): domain Bacteria; phylum Myxococcota_A; class Polyangia; order Polyangiales; family Polyangiaceae; genus JAPYTK01. The sequence continues at coordinate 1,547 of JAUVCD010000324.1, forward strand.
GATCGAGCCTGCGGGCACCAGGAACTTGGGAGTGGTCAGGACCCGCACGAAGCCGCCGCTGCGGTCACCCTCGTCCTGAACGGCGAACCAAGCTCGCCGGTGGTGGCACATGGCCGATACGTCGCCTTCCACCCGCACCGTCTTACCCACGAACTCGTCAGGCCGAGCCGCGAGATCGGCGACCTTCACCAGCGCGGCGCCAGCCAGCTTGGCACCGATGAGCTCCATCGGCTTGCCCGTCTCGGGATCCGTCGCTGTGACGACTGTGTCGGCAGGCGCGGTGCCTGCGCCCTTCTCTTTGTCGCAGTCGCCGCAACCGCCAGAGTGCTGCTGGTCGTGCTTGGCTTGGTCCTGAGATGCGCTCGGCGCTGCCTGGCCGGTTGGGGCAGGCTGGCCACTGGGAGCGCCTGTCGCCTGGCCGTCCGAGGTGTTGCACGCTGCGACCCCTAGGGCCAGAACCGTCATCCCCATCGCCAGCTTCGTCGTCATGATTCTCTCTCCGTGAGCTGCTCCGGCGCAGCTCTCGCGCCGGGCAGCAGGGCAGGCATCATAGTCACCGGCGGCGCCGGTGCAACGGCGTCGGTGCGGCGGCCAGGCTGCCGAGCGTCTCCGGCCCAGGGCGCCAGGCCCTCACTTGTCCTGGTGAATGTTCAGCCCCTTCAGGCTGGCAAGCGGCGCGGTGTCGGTCACCGCCGAGCCCTGGATGTAGAGGTTCTCCAGCCTGCCGATGCTTGCCAGGGGCGTGAGATCCTTCACCCGGGTTCGCTTGATGTTGATGACCGTGAGCTTCTTCAGGTTGGCCAGCGGTGACAGATCGGTGACCTCGGTCTCATCGAGCATCAGGCTGGTCAGGTTGGTCAGCTCGCTGAGCGGCTTCAGGTCCCTCACTGGTGTGCGCCCCACGTCGAGACGATCGAGCTTGGTCAGCTTGGCCAGGGGCTTCAGATCCTTCACCCCAGTGGCTGCGATTCGTAGCGATTCGAGCTGCGTCAGCTGGGCCAGGACGGTGATGTCATCGAGCTTGCCAGGGGCCATGTAGAGGGCGGTCAAGCCCTTGAGGTGAGGGTAGATGCAGGGATCCAGCTCGTCGTTGTCAGGCGCCTGAGATAGGTCGAGGGTTCTGATCTTGGCCAGGTCCTCCCGCTTGATGTCGCCGGTGGGTTGGCGAAGCTGCTTGCGGATCCTTTTCTCCAGGGTGGCGTCGGTGAGCGTCACGATGGGACTGTCCGTGCAGTCGGCCGCCGTCTTGCGCTTCTTGGGTGTCGTGGTCGCAGTGCTGGCTGGCGCCGCAGCGCTCAGCGCCGGCGCTTCGCTGGCGGTGGTGTCCAGGGGCGCTTGTTTGGGGCCATCGCAAGCGCAGAGTAGCGCGAGGGCCACGAGCAGGGGTCGGTGGTGATTCACGCCAGCGGTTGTAGCGCACCGTCACCCGGCTGCCGAGGAGCCTGGATCCATTGGGCCAAGGCTGCCATACAAACAGGCATGGAACGGCTCGTCTTCTACGGGAAAGGCGGCATCGGCAAGTCCACCATCTCGGCGAACATGGCCGCCTGCTTTGCGGGCCTGGGGTACCGGGTGCTGCACGTCGGCTGTGACCCGAAGCACGACTCGACGGTGGCCTTGATGGATGGCGAGATGATCCCGACGGTGGTGGATCGGCCCTATCGCGACATCATCAGCCCCGAAGATATCGTCAGCCTGTCGCGGTCTGGCGTGCACTGCGTGGAGGCCGGCGGGCCTGCCGCTGGGGTCGGCTGTGCGGGCCGTGGCATCACCCGGACGCTGGAGATCTTCGACCAGGCGAATCTGTTGTCCCCCGACCGTTATGACGTCGTCACCTTCGACCTGCTCGGCGATGTGGTCTGCGGTGGCTTCGCCGCTCCGCTCAGCCAGCGGATGGGCGAGAAGGTGGTCATCGTCTCCTCTGAAGAGGTGATGAGCCTCTATGCAGCCAACAACATCGCCAAGGCCGTCGTGACCTACGCCTCAGGGGGCATCGTCTGCGCCGGGATTCTGCTCAATCTGCGGGACAACGACGAAGATCTCCAGCCGGCGCAACGGTTCGCCGAGCTGCTCAACACTCGCATCATCGGAGTCATCAAGCGTGAGCCGCTCATCCGCGAGGCCGAGTATCGCCGTATCACGGTGGTCGAGCATGGGCCTGACGCGCCCATCACCAAGCAACTCTGTGACCTTGGTGAGGCCATCCTGGCTGTCGATCCCCGGGACTGTCCGCTGCCCACACCGCTCAGCGACCGGGACTTCTACGCCTACAGTCGGCACCGTTTCGCGTCCCCGCCTGGTGGCGATGGTCGCCAACGCTGGGTGGCCGGCGCGCGCGGGGAGGGGACCGCGACCCGCGTGGTGCGAGCTGCCGCTCCTTCACCGGCTGACGACTGCCGGGGCGCGGCGTCGCGCAGAGCCTTCAAACGGGATCTGAAGGCAGGCATCGCCGCCGTCAAGCGTGGCCTCGTCAGCCCCGAAGAGGCGCTGCAGCGGCTGCAGACTAGCTACCCCGACTTCACCCGCCGACTGCAGGCGCGGGACCTGGTGACATGAGCGACCTGTTCCCAGAGCTTCGCGGCGACCTGGCCTCCGAGGCCGAACCGGCTAGCGAGCAGGAGGACCGCCGATCCATTCGGATCCAGCTGGGCCCGGCAGGTCGGGTGTTGCGCGGCGGCCGCTACTCGGTCGACAAATATAACCAGCTGCTCGGCTTGCCTGACCGGTTGGTTGGCGATGGCGGCTTGGCGGTCAGTGGCGTCGAGGTCGCCTTGGGCGACGGCCGCATCGAGCTCACCGTTGCCGGCGAGGGGCACGAGACGACCTGCCTGCGGTTGGTGCCCTGCAAGCCAACGCGACAGCATCCGACCAGCTTTCAGGTTCGGCTGCATGGTCCGGTGCGGAGCGGTGCCGTGCGCCGTCTGATGGAACGGGCGGAGCGACGGCTGCGGAACGCTTCGTTCCGCGTGCTTCTCAAAGTGCTGCGCCTGGACCAGGAACGGAAGATCCTGACGCTCCCGCGGCCTCCAGCGGCAGGTTGTTCAGACGAAGTCTTCGAGCGCTCAGTGGTGCGGACCTATGGTGGCTCGAAGGCGTGGCGCATTTTCTTCGCCGCCTTGGAGCAGCAGCGGAACTACAACCATCAGCTGGTGGGCAAGGTCCTGGTGGTCAAGCACGAGGATCTCGAATGCAGCTACGCCACCCCGCCACTCGGCGACGGAAGCCTCTCATTCTTTAACTACGGGGCACCGCATCTGGGTCGCCAGCGCGGCGCCGCCGTCCCAGAGCGAGGGTCGGGTGCGGCGGCGCCGATCACCAGCTGGGGCGACATCACCACCGACTTGTGTGACGACGACGTGATCAAAGGCGGTACGGCCAAAGTCGCGCGCGCCCTCGATACCATTGCCGAGTGGGACGAAAAGCCTGATCTGGTGATGGTCAAGACTGCCTGCGTCGCCAAGGTCATCGGCGATGACTTGGGCCGGGTGATGGAGGCCTTCGAGGCCCGGACGGGTTTGTCCACGGCCTATCTCGACAACCTCGCCGACGAGCACGCCGACTTCTTCTCGACGATCCTCGAGCAGCTGCGGTGGGATGACGAGCCAGCGACGTCACCGCGGCGCGCCGGACGCATCAATCTGGTGGGCTATCCCAACGTGCCTGCCATGACGCAGCTGGAACAGATGCTCGAGGCACTGGGGGTCACCATCAATGCCCGCTTGGTGCCCGAGATCCGTTTGGATCATATGGAGCGCTATCCCCAGGCCGAGCTCCAAGTGCTCTTCGATAGCAGCCTCTATCAGCCGACCTTCGAGCAGCTCTTCGGCCACGTCGACCTCCGGTCCATTCGCCCGACGCTGCCCTATGGGGTCGCTGGCTGTCGCGCTTGGCTCGGCGAGGTGGCGACGGCTCTCGGTTGTGAGGCAGGCCTGGAGGCCATCTGGGAGGAGCATTGGGCACCCCATGCGGCTCGGTGGTCACAGTTGACCGACCAGGCTCGTCAGCACCGCCTGGGTTTCGTCGTCGACCGGCACAGCGCCGAGCTACTCCTCCAGCCTGCCAGGACGACCGGGGTGCCGCTGCTGGCTGTTCTGCAAGAGATGGGTTTTTCGCTCGAGTTGCTCTGCTATGTCGGTGCGGATGACCCGGCGCCGGTGGCGTCGCTGCCAGGCGATTGTGTGCCGTTCCACGACGCTACAGAGCTCGAATCGTTGCTGCGACAGTCCCAGGCGACGGCATTTTACTCGGAGTACACTTTCGATCGGCGGCTGAGTCGTTGTGGCAAGGCCCAATTCTCAGTATCCGATTTTCAGCTCGGCCTCGCCGGCGCCGGAGGGACGCTGAGCCAGCTGCTTCGGATCTGCCGGTTGCCGTTCTATCGTCGCTATGCCCGGTACTTCGGCGCGGCCTTCGGTACCGAATCCTGGGAGCCAAAGTGATGGCGACTCTCCCTTGCGACGAATGTGAAAAGGCCGGGCCGTCGTGCCCGGCCGGTTTCGAGCGACCCTACCGGCGGCCCTATTTGATTGGAGTCTACCTGGCCACCAACGCCATTGCCGATGCCGCCACGGTCGTGGACGGGCCCGATTGCGCGTTCTTCAAGGCCGAGTTCATTCACGGTAAGCACGACCTGGGCTCCACCTTGCTCGACGTCACCGGCCATCACCGAATTCTGGTCTCCCAGGTCACCACCGATGACCTGACGTTGAGCCAGGGACGGCGAGCAGCCGAGCTGGCCCGTCGCGCCGCCCAGCAGCCTGCTACGACGCTGGTGATGGTCACGGCCTTGCCCCTGGTGACCATCACCGGGGTGGGACATGACCAGCTGGTCCGAGATCTGCAGCCCGAGGTGGATGCTGACCTGGTCGCGATTCCTGGTCGATCCCTGCAGGGCGACTGGCTGGCGGGTTATGAAGATGTCTTGACGCTGCTGGCCCGGCGACTGGTGGAGCGGGGTGACGAGCCACCTGCGGATGGGAGCGCTGATCGGTCCAGCGGTGTCTCGTCGGTATCGGTGATCGGTTACCTGATGGATCGGAACGAAGAAGACCACCGCGCCAACGTGGCGGAGCTGCGCCGTCTGATCGAAGGTCTCGGGCTGGAGCTCGACACCATTTGGTTGAGCGGTCAGCGGTGGCCCGAGATGACTCAGGCACTGAGGTCCGACATCCTGGTGGCGCTGCCTATGGGTCGATCGGCGGCTCGGACCATCGCTGCGCAGACCGGTGCGCAGGTCGTGGAGGTCGACCTGCCCTTCGGGTTGGCCGATACCGAGCGTTTCATCCGTGCTGTGGGGCGCGCGACGGGCACCGAGCAACGGGCAGAGACGATGCTGGTCCAGGAGCTCGAGCAGGCCTTACCGCGGCTCGAGTGGGCTATCCCCCACTATTTTCTCGGCAAACGGGTCGCTCTCTTTGGCACTCCGGATCTGTTCGGCGGTTTTCACCAGCTGGCCACCGAGTTGGGGATGGAGGTGATCGGCCTGGGCTGCCCTGCCCACCGTCCCCAGTGGCTCGATCTCGACGGCTGGACTGGGGTCACACCCACCTTCGATGTCTCTCCTGAGACCCTCTCGCGGGGGTGGTGGCGCTCCGAGGACCGTCGTCCGGACATCGTGATCGGCACCACCGATGCGCTCAAATGTGTGCCTGCTGAAGTGGCCTGCGTCGAGCTCGGCTATCCTGGCACCACCGACCATGCCTTCTTCGACCGCCCGTTTCTCGGTTACCGGGGCTATCTCGCCTTTGTGCAACGCATGGTGACCGCGCTGGCGATGACCACCGGTCGAGTGGGTGGGTCCTAATCGTCTTCCAATGGCTGTGGCGTGGTGAAAGTCAGACAAGATCTCGAGCAGGCCCAGGGCGGGGTCGATTGGTTCTACGTCGCCGAACCTGCGCCAAGACGTGGCGCAGCAGCCCTCGAGGGGGGCGACGGTGGCGGGCTCACTAGGCGCCGCTGCGGCTATCAGGCGCGGCTCCAAGTCGAAGATCATTCTGCTGCTGGGCTGCCCGTCGCAACCTTGCTGCGCGCGGCGGCTGCGGCCGGTCATGGGCTCGAGGATCTGGGTGACGGCACCAAGCGGCCGCTGACCCTGTGGCTCGGTCCGGCAGGGACGGTTGCCGAGCTGCGGCGGGAGGCTGACGTCGAGCAATTGCGTCTCGATGGGCCGGCCATCGCGGCCAGCCCGTCCCGCCACGCCCTCGAGGCCCAGGTCGCGCAACTGCTGGCTCCAGGTGCCGGGACCTGCGTGCGACTCGCCCCGCCGGCCTTCCCATCGGTGCCTACCAAGGCTCTCTTCTTCGAATCGTTGATGAGCTCCGAGCTGCCGCACAACGACCAGGAGCTCTCTCAGGGGGTGCTGCACCTGGTCAGCGCATTGCGGGGCACGTCCACTACTGCAGTCTTGGTCAACGTGAAGATGCCTATTGGGGTCGAGGATCAGCCTCCGGTGGGCTTGGACCGGCTCGCCGAGACGCTGGCCCGGCACCAGGTACAGCTGGTGTGTCTGACGTTACTGGAGGACTATTTCCAAGGCGCATGTGCGTTGCTGGCCTCGCTTCGTGAGCTTGGCTGCAAGGCCCATGTCGCGGTGGGCGGCGTCATGCCCAGCCTGACACCGGAGCACGTGGCCGCCCACCTGCCCGAGGTCAGCTTCGTCTGTCGTGGCGCTGGCGAGCGCTTTGTGCCGCGCCTCGCTGAGATCATCGGCACCTCGGACATCAGCACCCCCCTGTCGGAGCACCAATGTACGGCCTTGATGGCCATGGATGGCTTGCTGGCCATCGATCGGGTCGGCCATCGCCTGATCGCCGGCAATCCGCGCCACACCGCCCTGGTGGACGATCTCGACGCCGTCGATCTGGATCTATCCCACCTGCAGGCCCATCACATCGACGGGGGCATCGAAATCTCCACGGCTCGGGGCTGTGATCACCAGTGCAGCTTCTGCTCCATCCTGGGCCGCCGGAGCTACCAGGCCCGGACTCCCGACGGTGTCTTCAGGCTGCTGGATCAATACCAGCAGCGCTTCGCCGAGCTGTTCGGTCCCACCATTCCGCCCAATGCCTACCGAGTGCATATTAGCGACGATGACTTCGCTTGTGATGCCTCGCGGGCGGCGGAGATCTTCAGACGGATTCAGGAGACGCCGTTTCGTTTCAGCTCGGTCCAGCTGTCCATTGCCGACCTGTGTCGACGCCAGCAGGGCCAATTGCTCGTGGCGCTCGATGACGAGCTCGTCGATGCGCTGCGGCCTGAGTGTTTCGCCGACCACGGTCGCCCAATATCTGCCGCCGAGCGGTTGGCGGACTATCACCCTCGCGATTGGAGCAGCTACCTGCAAATCGGTGTCGAGAGCTTCTGTGATCGTGAGCTCAGTCGTCTCGCCAAGGGTTACCGAATGGCCCATATTCGCCTGGTCGTCAGCGCACTCAGCGCCCGGGGCATCCACCTGGATGCCTATTTCATCCAGTCGAGCAGCGAGACGACGGCCGCCGATCTGCTCGACAGCCTCGAGGAGATCGGTCGGCTGAAGCTTCGTTACCCGGCGCATTTTCACCTGCGCTATCCGGCGGTGAGCCAGTTGGTGTCCTATTTCCCATCGGCCAGCCATCGGGTGAAGATTCGACAGGGCAAGACTCACACGCTGAAACTTCGGCGGCAGGCTGAGTCGCCAGGCCACCGGGAATTCGACTACCCCTTCGTCGACGGGGACATCGCCGACGATCGGTGGGTGCGGTTTGCGGTGCAGCAGAGCTTCCTCACCGACGACAAGCGCTATCTGGCCACCCTCGAGCAGCTTCGTGAGCTGTGGCTGGCTCGTTGTCGTAGCTTGCCGGAGGGAGCGGATCAGGCGCGGGGGGAGCAGCTGATCCGAAGGCTCGACGATGCCCCACGGTGGCTCGTCTTCGAGCAGCTCAGCGAGGCTCGTCGGCGCGACGGCCGCTCGGACGAGGCCGTTGATCGGGAGGCGGTCTCGGTCGCTCTCGAGGCCGCCACCGAGGTGCTGGGGCACCAGGACCGCTGGATCGGCGCCTACCGTCGTTTCGAGCGGGATGAGCAGCCTCGTTTGGTCGTGATCCCGACTTGGCAGTGCGAGCTGCGCTGCCGCTATTGCTACATCGCCAAACAGGACGGGCGGGTGATGGCGAGGCGCACGCTCGAACAGTCGATCGACATGTTGCTCGGCTGCCGTCGCACCGAGGTCATGCTCCAGTTCTTCGGCGGTGAGCCGCTGGTCGAGTGGCAGCTCGTCCAACACGGCATCGACTATGCTACCGAGCAGGCGCGCCACTCAGGGCATTCGGTGTCTTTCATCGTCTCGACCAACGGCTGGTCGCTCGATGACGCCAAGCTCAATTGGCTGGCTCGGCACCCGGTCAGGCTCGAGCTGTCACTGGACGGTGATTCGGAAACCCAGAATCGCTATCGTCATCCCCTTGGGCCAGAGGACGACAGCTATATTGCCGGTATTGCGCCACGGGTCGAGGCCATCCTGGCCTCCGAGTTGCCGTACGACGTGATCATGGTCGTACATCCCGACAACGTTGATCGGCTGGCCAACAACTTCTTCCACATCGCCGACCTGGGCTTTCGGCGCATCCAAGTCAATTTCGGTCTCGGAGCGCGCTGGCGAAAGGGGCATCAGCAGTCCTTGGCCGATGGGTTGCATCAGATCGGCAACGAGCTGCGCCGCCAGTGGGCCGCCGGGCAGACCCTGACCATGGTGAACCTGGAGAGCAAGCCATTG
>JAUVCD010000728.1 GCA_030590865.1 Myxococcales bacterium
GCCCGCACTGACTGCGGCCTCACAGGACGCGTCCGCACCGGAAGCGGCCGCACAGGAAGCGGCCGCACAGAAAGCGGCCGCACAGGAAGCGGCCTCCCCTTCCAACGAGACCTTGAGCGAAGGATCGGTGCGGGGCTACGAGTTCCAAATCAGCGAGCTGAAGGCGGCGGTCGCCCAGGCAAGAAACGAATGCGACGCTGCTCGTGCCGAGGCCGCGCAGGCCACCACGCTCAAGGCCGAGCTCGCCGCCAGCAAGCGGCAGCAAGACCAAGCGGTGGCGCAGGCCAAGCAGCGGCCCGTCGAACCCGCTGACCCTGAGCTGGACCAGCGCCATACTGACGAAATTGACGAGCTCGAGAGCCATCTCAAAGAGCGGGGCGCCATGGTGACTCGGCTGCGCGCCGAGCTGCGCGAGAGCACCCGCATCGGGCGCGAGCTCGTCCGGGATCTCGAGACCGCAGTCGCCGCCACCGGATCGAGCAACGCGCCGGTGGCGACTGACGACGGTGATGACGACATCACGACGACGACGGCGACCAGCGATCTGAAGAGCGCACCGCCTGCCGCACAGCTCGAAACGCTGATTGAGAAGTGCTGTCGCTACGAGGCAGACGCCCAAGCAGCGAGCTGGACGATTGCCGCGCTGAACGCGAAGCTCGACGAGCGCCAAGAGCAAAGCGGCGACCACGAGAAGCTCGAGGAGGCACTGCGCGCAGCCCAGGAACAGATGGCGGACCTGCGGCGCCAGCTTTCGACTGACTCGGAACAATAGGCCCTGCGCCGAGTCGGCCAATGGCTGCAGAAAGACCACTCATTGCTGAGCAGGCAGCGGCAAACCATCGAGGCCGAGTTCACCAAATCCGGCCGCCCGGCAGCGGTGGCGCAGCGTTGACACCCGCGACCTGCGACTTAGGTTCCAACTTGGGTGCTGCGCGCATCTGGTTGAAATTACAGCACAACCCGACTGTTCTCGAAGACGAGCACCTGGTCCAATGAGCGAGAAACGCTGCTATTACGAGCAGTTAGGCGTCGAGAAGAGCGCCTCGACGACGGAAGTCCGCAAGGCCTACAAGCGACTCGCCCTCAAGTACCATCCTGACCGTAACAACGGCAGCGACGAGGCTACCGCGCGGTTCAAGGAGGTCACCGAGGCCTACAGCGTTCTGAGCGACGATGACAAGCGCGGCCGCTACGACCAGTTCGGCCACGCCGGACTCGAGGGCTCTCCCGATGTCGGCGCTGACGTCTTCTCCCACTTCCAAGATCTGTTTTCCGACTTCTTTGGGGGCATGGGTGGCTTCGGCGACCAGCGGCAACGACGTGGACCCACCAGGGGCCGCGACCTGCGGATGGGGCAACGGCTGACCCTCGAAGAGGCCGTGCTGGGCTGCAAGAAGGACCTGGACCTCACCAGCCCGGTGAAGTGCAGCCTCTGCGACGGGACCGGTGCGGCAGAGGGCGCCGAGCCGAGCGCCTGCAGCACCTGCAACGGCTCGGGACAGGTCTCGACAGGCCGGGGCTTCATCATGTTCACCCAGAGCTGCCCCAGCTGCCAGGGCGCTGGCGCGATCATCACCGATCCATGCACCCAGTGCGACGGCTCGGGCTTCGAGGAGAAGCACCGCACGGTCACTGTGAAGTTTCCAGCGGGCATCGACGCCGGTCACCGCCTACGCGTCTCCGGTCAGGGTCTACCGGGGACCCGGGGAGGACCATCGGGCGACCTCTACGTCGACGTCTCACTCGACCCCCACGAGCGGTTCGAGCGAGAGGGCACGGCGCTGATGACCACCGCTCAAGTCTCATTCCCTGATGCTGCCCTGGGCACCAAGGTCACCATCGAGCTGCTCGACGGCTCGAGCCAAACAGTGAAGGTCGACGCCGGCACCCAGCCGGGCACGGTCATTACCGTGCCCCGCAAGGGAGTGCGCAACGTGAACGGTCGTGGCTACGGCGCGCTACACATCGTGGTCAAAGTCGTTGTCCCCACCCGCCTGAGCAGACGGGCCAAGAAGCTGCTGCGGCAGCTGGGCGACGAGGTCGGACCGGTGGACTCCACCACCGATCGCAAATGAACCGCCGCAGCCCCGGCTGCTATTGACCAAGACCCACCCAGGCGCCGACGCAACTGAGCGCGAAGGCGATGGGAGCGAAGGCGATGGCAAACACCACCGACACCGGCGCAACCATGCCCAAGAACACCATGACCAGTACCAGCGCCAAGGCGGCGGCCATGGCAGGCTCCAGCACGCTACGAGTTCCGGACGCGCGGGCCAGCAGGTAACCTGAGGTCGGAAACGCAGCGAGGGTTCCGATTCCCAGCAAGGCGAGTGGTGCGATGGCCTGAGCGCCAGGCTCGTGGCGATCGACGGCGCTGAAATCGATTCCCAGCTCGTGACCGAGGAAGACCGACAGGGCGATGCCGGCGGTGATCATCCCGGTGGTCACCAACGCTCCAAAGGAGATCCAGCGCAGCGTCAGCGGGCGATCCTGGCGCCGGAACGCCTCGCGGATGGCGTGCAGCGACGGAGCAGGCGCAGAGGTGAAGATGCTGCTGAGCGGACCGCCACCGCTGCTGGCACCAGGGCCACGGGCATCGCGCCAGAGCACAAAGGCGACGAGCAACATGCTGACCACCACCGGCAGTACCGCCATCAAGGCCAAGACGCCGTGACGGAAAATCAGCTGATCACAAACAGCAGAGAAGACGGTGGTGCCCAGCACAGCGCTGCTGAAGCGGCGCCCAGCCATACCGCGGCGGGCGTGACGGCCAAGCACGTAGCCCCACCCGGCGCAAAGCAGGACGAAGGTAGCGGTGACCAGCCCGACCCGCAGAACGCTGAGCCAGCCGCTGCCGTAGAGCCACAAGTACAGCAAATTCCGCACGCTCACGAAGCCGATGGCAGCCGAGACGGCAAAACTGACTCCCTCCATCGTCTCGAGAGCCCGCGAGAGCCCGGCTCGCATGCGCACGCGGCGCAGCCTCCAATAGGGCAGCACCGCCAAGGTGACGGTGGCCATCTCCATCGGAGCCACGATGAGGAAGGCATAGAGTAGGAGGGTGATCTGGCCACCCGTCCCGACGACTGGGTCGATTTGGGCCCAGCGCTGCAGCAGGTGTTCCAGCAGAGCCACCGGCAAGAGCAGCACGGCGCCAGTGCCCAAAGTGGCCAGCCAAAGGCCGAAATGGAGGCGCAAGTAGGGCGAGCGCCACATCGTGGCCACATGGGCCGCGATAGGCAAAGCAACCAGAACGGCTACTACAATCCACTGACCTGCGCTCATCGCTCAGTCTCGTCGCCCTCTGGACGAGTCGCCGCAACGGGACGACCTGCTAGTAGGACGAGGCGATCCGCAGTGTAGCAACGGTCAGAAATGCAGGCCCAACCTGCCGGTAATGCTGACCGCCGATCCGTAGCCCGATCCCTCGGCCTCGAGCACCTTCTGACGGGCCTCATCAGCCTCGAGGTCTTGTTGCTCTTGGGTGCTCAAGCTCGAGATATCCACCCCCGGCCGAGTCAAACCGAGAAACTCCCAGCTCGCTCCAGCCCCGATGGAAAACACGGGAGTGACGAAGAAATCGAGCATCCCGGCGACCCTGATGTCGAATCCGCTGATGTTGATTGAGTCGTTCACCCCTTGGACGACACCGGAAAAGCTGCCTAGCGCCGAGTAGCCAGCACCGATGGAGAAAGCGGGCTCGACGCTGCCGAGGGGGATGCGCAAGCCAACTTCGCCGCCAATGCTGAACAACTGCCAGTTATCGAAGAACCCCACCCTGAAGCGTGGCCCGAGAGTGACGATGACGAGCCTGAGCCCGAGACCACCGCCCACGTAACCACCGCTGGCCGAGCTCTCCACGAAGCCAGCAGTCAAGGTCTCCTCCTCGACCTCGAAGGTCTGGAGACCCACGTGCTGAAAACCACCCTCGACGTCGATGTAGAACCAGCTCAGCCCGCGCTCCGAGTCCTCTTCCTTGGCATCGTCGAGGGCCTGCTCGGTTTGCCCGGGCGGTCGCTGGGTCTGACCTGGATCCATGGGAGGCGGCGCCGTCAGCCCGCCTGCCGACGGGCCTGGTGGAACGTTGGACTGCACCGGAGGGCCTGGTTGGCCAGGAGACGCCTGCCCAGGAGGCACCTGCCCAGGCGGAAGCTGGCCGGGAGGCGGCTGACCGGGGGGTGGCTGGCCGGGAGGCGGCTGGGCCGCTGGGCAGCCGCCTGGCGGCGGTGGCTGACCTGGCGGCGGTGGGCAGAGGGGAACGGCCGGGGGAGGCGCAGTGCCGCCAGGAGGTGGGCTGGCGGTCGAGCTAGGCATCGTCCACTGCGCGGTCGCAGGGCTGGTGAGCAGCCAGACCGCGCAGGTGCCAGCGAGGGTGACCGTCAATCGCATGTCGACTCCTTTGCTCCGTCGCCACTCGCGGCGCAATCAGGGAAGGCCTCTCGGTCCAACTCGGCCGCCGGATCGACCGGATCGCCAGCAATTCGATAGGACCCGT
>JAUVCD010000082.1 GCA_030590865.1 Myxococcales bacterium
CCAGCACCAGCCAGCTGGTGCCACCAAACTCGTGCTCGCCGCAGGCGTGGTTGAGATTCCGCTCAGGATGTTTGGCGATCCGGTCGCGAGCCACCTCGAGCAATTCGTCCCTTTTGCCAAAGGTAATAGCTCCATTGGGACAGGCATCGGCGCAACCTGGGTCCTGCCCCTTGCGAATGCGGTCGAGACACATGGTGCAACGCACCACCCTCGGGGTGAGCGGCGCATCGTATTCATAGGCCAATGCATCGTAGGGACAAGCCATGATGCAGTAGCGACAGCCCACGCAGACATCAGCGTGGTACAAGACCGGCCCCTCGGGGGTCTTCTCGAAGGCATTGACGAAGCACACCGACGCGCAGCAGGGCTCATTGCAGTGCATGCACTGGTGCTTGCGATAAACCGCCGGAGCCGTGGCCGTGGCCTCCTGATGGCGATTGACGACCGTATAGGCCAGATCCGAGGTCCCCCGGACCTTGTCAAACACCGAATCGTCATCGACAGCGGGCAGCTTGTCCTTCCGCTTCCACTTCGCCTGCAGCGGCGCCAACTCGTTGACCTCGTAACAGGCCACCTCGCAGGAACGACAGCCCACACAAAGCGTGGTGTCGTGCAACAACCCATAGCGCCCAGCATGGCCGGGATAGCGCTTCTGGCTCCCCGCCTCCCCGTCCTCGGCGAGCAACAGGCTGGTGCCCCCGACTAGACCGCCGATCAGGCCTCTTCGCGAGATGCTCATGGCTTGCCCTCCTCTTTGGCCTTTTCGTGACAGCCCTTGGTACATCCCTGGGGCTCGATGGCCATCTGCTGATGGCAGCCGAGACACTGGCGATGATAAGCGGCCTGCAAACCGGGCTTGTCGCGGGTTGGGTCACCTCTCTTGTCGTGACAGGACCCACAAGACGGCGGGCGCGTGCCTGGCGGACTCTCGTGATGACAGCCAGCGCAAAGCGTATCGGTCGTCCCGTGGAACCGAGCAGCCAGCTTGCTCTTGCCCACCAGGCCGGCGAGATGCTCGACAATCTTCTTGTGAGGGAAGCTCGATGGCCCGTACTCGCTGGCCAACCCGTCGATCAGCACCGTCTCGGGGAAATCCTCCGACACAGGCGGCAGGGGCGCGAGCAGCACCGGCGAGAGAGCGTAGGCCGGCAGGGGCTCGGTGGTCGGGGACGGCCCGCTGTGACAGCGGAGGCAAGCGCCCTCGCTCGGCGGCGCCGGCAAGCTGTCATGGCAACCAGCACAGTCTTTCGCTCCCGCCTTTTGCTGGTGACACCCGACGCAGCTGTGCTGCGTCCCCACCCGATGGTAGGCCTCCTCGAGGGTCACCCAGTCACCTTCAGCACTGCCCTTCACCGTGTGGCACTCAGAACACTTGGTGAGCCGCTCGTGGTGACAGGTCGAACATGACTCTACGTGCAGCTCGTGGGCCTGGTGATCGAAGGGAACCAGATTCGACGTTGCACCGGGGGCTTGGAGCCAGATGGCGTCCGGCTGATGCTCCACCAGCAGTCGTGGGGGCTTGTCTATCTTGATGAAGGCTTGTTGCGCCGATCCGTCATGACACCCGAGGCAGGTCACCGGTCCGGCCGCTTGATTGGCTTGCGCCTGACGCTCCTGATGGCAGCCCACGCAGTCCTGATGGACGGCGTGCTGCAACGACGGCCGCCCCTCTTGCTCGACTGCACCATGGCAGCCGCGACAAGACTCCTCGGCCCCCTTTTTGTACGCTCGCTGCCCCGGTCCTTCACCGGCAACGTGGTGGCAGCTCTCGCACTTGTCGTCGTAAGCCTTGACGTGTCGATAGTGTAGCGAGCTATCGAAGCGCAGCGGCTCTCTGAGCGACAGGTTGGCCTCCCGCTCGACGTCACCCTCCACATGACACTCGCCGCAGGCGACCGCACCACTCTTCTTGCCTGCCGCGATCCGGTCGTTGTGACAATCCAGGCAAAGCTCGTGGTAGGCATCCATCGAGCCGTCCCGGTCCGCCGGGTCCAGATCCGAGAGCACCTGGAACACCAAGGGCTTGTATCCTGCTGGCGCCCCCTCTTTGACCCGAGTCTGGTCCACCTGGTGACAGGACTCACAGCC
The DNA here is from genome assembly GCA_030590865.1 of Myxococcales bacterium. Taxonomy (GTDB): domain Bacteria; phylum Myxococcota_A; class Polyangia; order Polyangiales; family Polyangiaceae; genus JAPYTK01. The sequence goes on from JAUVCD010000082.1 coordinate 2,089, forward strand.
CTCCTTCTGGAGCGCCTGAGCGTGGGCCTGGTGGTCGAACTGTACCGCCGGGCGCCGTAACGGAGTCTCAGGCAATCGCAGCTCGATAATCGCTGGACCGCGGGTGCCGGACCTGTGCAGGTCGGCCCCCTTGCTACTGCACCCCCAACCGACGGCCATCGTCAGGCCCAGAGCCAGGCTGATGAGACCCCAGCCAACGCGGGGCGTCGAGCATCCGACTCGACCCTTGGTCGCTGTTGCTTTGATGCGTGTCATGCCTCGGGACGCTCCATTGCTTTGACGAGAAGCTCGGAGATGAATGCGACGTGCATGCCGAGCTTGTAGTACCCGATGATGTCCTCGATACCGCTGTGACAGTTGTGGCAGGGCGTGATGATCGTGCGAGCACCGGTGTCTGCAAACTGCTCAGCCTTGACCTTGTTGCTCTTCATTCGGGCCACCTTCCAGCGGGGGCCGCAATTGATGAGCCCGCCGCCGGCTTGGCAGCAGTAGTTGTGCTCGTAGCGCGGCTCTACATCCCGGAAGTCTGCGCAGATCTCATTCACCACCCACCGCAGCTTGTGGTGCAGTCCCCGGCCGCGAATGATGTTGCATGGGTCCTGAATGGTGACGGGCTCTTCGATCTTGTTCTTGATCTTGATCCGCCCGCTCTTGAGCAGGTCGTAATAGAATTCCACGGCGTGGATCATTGGAATGGGCGGCTTGCTCCAGCCCAGCCACTTAGGCCCGTCGTAGACGGCGCCCCGGAAGGCGTGACCGCATTCACCCATCACGATCTTCTTGACCTTCAAGTTCAAGGCGCAATCCCAGTGGAGGCGCTCGACTCGGCCCATGATCTCGAAATCGCCTGAGTACATGGCCATGTTGCTGTTGTCCCAGCCATCGGTGCTGGGCATGGTCCAGTCCATCTTGGCGACGGTCATGATCTGGGAAATGTTGCCGAGCAACTGGGCCAGGATCTTCGGCTCCGGCGCGATGACCGAGTACATGATCTCGGCCCCCTCTTTATCGAGAGGAATACGCGCATCGGCGACCTCGTCCCGCGCCTCTTCTTCTTGCCAGATCAGCGTGTCGATCCACTCGTCCTGCTGAACCCACATCTGGTTCATGGTGACCGAGTGGCTATTGGTGGTGTCTTGCAGGTATTGAGGCACGATGCCCAATAGGTTGCAGACGCGCCGCACCACCATGATCAAATAGGCGATGTCGATGCCAAAGGGGCAGTACATGCTGCAACGACGACAGGCCCCACATTCGATGAAAGCGATGCGGGCGGCCCGCTTCAGGAAGGGGCCATCGACCTTTCCCTTGCGCTTGACCATTTCCCAGATGGTGTCCTTGACCTTGGCGACTGGCGCAAAGTCAGGGTCCTTTCCGCGAGACAGATAGCTCTGGCAAGAGTCGGAACAGAGGCCGCAATGCACACAGGTCTCCAGGTAGATCTTGAGACGCGCCGCACTCTCCTCGTGGAGCACTCTCAGAACAACCTGTTCGATCTGCTTGGGCTCGAGCTTCTCGATGACGTCGTCGATTCCTGGATCGACGATCTTTTCGTCGTCGCGATCAGCCATGCTGCGTTCCCTCCGGCGCGTCTCGATGAGTGAACAAACCAATCTCCATCACAATGACCTCACCAGTCCTTGGCACTGCGCACCTTGCCAGACTCGCTACCCATGAAGGCGCGGGTGAACACGAACCAGAACATGTGGGACAACCGGGTGAAGGGAATCGCCAACAGCCAGAGTGCCCCACAGATGATGTGGAGGGTCAGCATGACCTTCGAAGGCAGCCACTGCATGCGGGCGATGAAACCCGTCAAGAACGGCGAAGCCACCAGGAGCACCAGAGCATAATCAGTCCAGTCCGTTACGTTGCGCACCTCCGGAGCAGCCAACCTGCGAATGGCGAAGAACAAGCACGCAAAGACGACCACCAGCGTCATGAAGTCGACCAGCCCGCTGGGCAGGCTCCACCAGCTGATGGCCCAGCGAGACTGCTGCCACAGCACGGCATGACCCATCACGAAGAGGGGCGTGATGAGGAGGCAGAGGTGGAAAGAGAATGAAACGATGGTGAAAGCCGGCCGCATCCGCGTGTTGCGGTTCGCGAAAGGAATGATCCAGTGCAAGACCGAGTGAGCCCCATGCTTGGCGCTCATGGTCGGAAAGATCACCTTCTCTTGCTTGGCCAGCTGAGCCATGGTGACGAGCTTGTAAATGCCACCGCCCAGAAAGCCGATGATGGCGATCCACACCAGCGGGCCGCTGGCGAATTCGTAGACCCAGTCCAGGGGGCTTTTTTCAATTCCGTTCATGCTTGCCTCCCTTCGTCAGCCGCGGATTTCTTTGAGCGACAGAACCTGTCGGCGGTACTTGCCATCCGTGACTCCACGCACCAGCACCTGTTTGCCATCATCGCTGACCACCGGATCCCACAGGGCATCGAACCGTTGCTTTCCGAGCCGGCCGTCGACACAGATCCCGAAACGACCGTCCCGTTCGACCTTGGCGACGACGAGCTTGCTGTCTGGGGTGAAGACAGGGTCCCAGACCATGTCGAAGGTCTCGGGCCACAGCTTGCCATCGACGGCGATGGTCCAACGATCCTGATCACGCACCGCCGCAGCCACTCGTTTTCCGGCGGGACAGAACAGGGGATTCAGAATGACGTCGCTGACCGTGATGGGCCAGGGCTTGTCGTCGATGGCCACAGTCCAGCGCCCCCAGCTCGGCGCCACCACCGCGGCCACCCGCTTGCCGTTGGGACTGACCTGTTGGCGCCACAGCTGTGCGTAGCGTCCGTCCCAAAGGGGCTTATCGTCTTCGGCGAGGGTCCAACTTCCGCCAATGCGCACCGGCGCGAGCAGCGCCTCGCCGGCGGCACGGTAGCCCGGCTCCCAGATGCAGTTGTAGCGACTCTTCCAGAGCGTCGCATCGTGGCACAGGGTGTACTCACAGATGTCGAGCCTGACCTGGGCGGCCACGTGAGCGCCATCGGCGCTGAACACCGGACCATAGACGTTGACGAAGGTCTGGTCCCAGGCCTTCCCGTTGACCGAAACGGTCCATACGCCTTCGAAGTGTTTTTCGATATCCGCCTCAGGCACCACCTCAGTCTGGACCGCCGCGGCCACCTGGCTCCCATCTTCACTGACCGCCAGGGCCCGGGATGACAGGTACTGGCTCTCCCAGCTCTTGCCATCGATGGCGACCGAGTACTTCATGTCCTGTTTGACCTGCGCCACGATGACCTGGCCCGACAAATCGAACTGGGTGTTCCAGGCAAACTCGTAGCGCTCGTCCCAGAGCTCGCCGTCCACCGCCACGGTCCACTCGTCGTCGGTCTGCACCAAGGCGGTGAGTCGGCCGTCGGGGCTGAAGCGAAGGTGGGTCGCCTTCTCGAAATCTCCGTCCCAGAGCTCACCGTTGACACAAACGCCAAAACTGTCGTCCTCCTTCAGAACGACCACGGCGATTCGCTCACCATCAGGGCTGACCGTGTACTCGTGAACTTCCGAGTAGCGGCCCGCGATCTGCTCGAGATCGGCAACTTGCTTGTTGCCTCCCTCCCAGTCCCAGCTATCTCGGTTGGGCATCTTGCCTCTGCTCATACTGTCCTGTAGCTATGCAGCTGGTTCGCACGAATTGAAGACGTTGCCATGGCGACCTATTGGTGGGTTGCTCCGGGACGGCGCGCGCCGCTCACCAGCTTTCCTCGGATGAAGAGCTCGAGCAGCTCACTCACCGATCCGGACACCCACGATATCGCCCGGATGCCGTTGGCCTCGAGAATGCTCTCAACAGCCGTCTGTACCCCTCCACAGATCAGGGTTTCCACCGCCTGCTCTCGCAGCAGGCGAATTCGGTCGAAGGCTACCTTACTCTGTAATGTGTAGTCGACATGATCGACTATCTTACGATTCTGAATCGTATAGATCGTGATGGTGACTGAGTGCTCGAATCGTGGAGCAATCGAGTCTCCGACACGGGGTACAGCCACTTTCACGAACACGCGCCTCCAGGGGCACCTTAAGCAATTTCTATACCATCTTTCATTTTCGAAACGACAATCTGTAAGGGCTCGAATTGACACCCATTGAGCAAGCAAGACGATTCAATCGTCCAGCACCATATTGCGAAGTCGAGACAAGCAACGTTTCACCGTTTCAATGGCGCAACGATGAACCGTGGGCTAGGCGCCCTATACAGCCCTTCTATGAGCCTTCTTGGCGACAAACCACGACGCCCGTGCCGCGTGACGTCGCCCGTGCCGCGTGACCGTCGGGGCAGCGCTTCTATCATTGCTGACGATATTCGTCAGCCGAGATACCGAAACGCTTCATCTTACGCCACAGCGTTGTCCGACTAATGCCCAGCTCGCGAGCCGTCTTTCCGAGCGCCCCACCCTCGCGAGCCAGAGTGCTGCGGATAGCCTCGGCCTCGGCCCATTTCAGCTTCGAGTCAGCAGCGCCCCGCACAGGTGCACCCATGGCAGGCACCAAGCCCTGAATCTCTTCTGGAAGGTGACGCAGATCTATCATCGAATTGTGGCAAAGCACGAAGGCATACTCGATGATGTTCTCTAACTGCCGAACGTTGCCAGGCAGATCGCAACGCATGAGCGTTTCCATGACTGCTGGCGTCACGCCAGAGATGGTCTTGCCCCGCTTGGCGATGAAGCGCTGAATGAAATGCTCGACCAGATAGGGAATGTCCTCGCGCCGCTCTGCGAGGGTCGGCACGCTGATCCGCACGACGCCAAGCCTGAAGTACAGGTCATCGCGAAAGCGCCCTTGGCTGACCATGGACAACAGGTTCTGATTGGTAGCCGCCACGATCCGCACGTTGGCCTTGCGGGGCTTCACACTCCCCAGGGGCTCGTATTCTCGTTCTTGCAACACCCGTAGCAACTTGACCTGGGTCGACAAGGGCAGCTCGCTGACTTCGTCGAGCATGAGCGTGCCCCCCTCGGCTAGCTCGATGCGCCCCGGCTTGTCGCGCTTGGCATCGGTGAAGGCCCCCTGGGAGTAGCCGAACAGCTCGGACTCGAACAAATTCGGTGGGAGGGTTCCGCAGTTGACCACCACATAGGGCTGCTTGCGTCGGGTGCTCAAGTTGTGCACCGCCCGCGCCATCAGCTCTTTGCCCGAACCGCTGGGGCCTTCGACGAGCACGGTGGCATCGCTCTCGGCTATGTCGGGTAGGATGGCGAAAATCTTCTGGAGCGCATGGCTGCGCCCAACGATGTCCTCGAAGGTGTACTTGTCGTGAATCTCTCGGCGCAGCTGTTCGATGGCGGACAGATCGCGGAAGGTCTCGACCGCTCCGTGCAGGGTGCCGTCAGAGTCCTTGAGCAAGGCCGTGCTGAGACTGATGGGGGTCGAGCGGCCGTGGCGATTCAGAATGGTGGCGCGCCGGTCGATGAGCTCTTGGCCCGTCTCCAGGGTGTGTTTCAGTGCACACTCTCGCTCACAGATGTCGGCGTGGAACACTTCCGAGCACCGGCGGCCCAGGGCGCTCTCCGCCGGGACACCGGTGATACGTTCGGCAGCTCGGTTGAACGAGGTGATGCGCCAGTCTTGGTCGACGGTGAATACACCGTCGGCTATTGAGCTGAGGATCGTCTCGAGGAACTGTTTGTCGTAGGTGGGTTTCACCAGACCGCCGCTGCTGGTGGCTTCACCGCCAGGTTGCGGCGTCCAGCAGGTGCCGCGGTTGGGTTGGGCGGGCCCCCCAAGATTCACTTTACTCGGTCGTTTCATTGTTTCAAGTAGAATCCCGTCGCGCGAAACAGACCGTGGTGCACCCTGGACAGCCATCTCAAGTCTCCCGAGGCCACTCGGCTGTCGGGCCGATGGCCGCTAAAGACAATAACCCAACGTTATTACCCGAATATTTCATATTGTCCACGGCCTCATGAGGCTACGGTCAAGCTCGGAGCAGCTTCCGCCAAAGTGGCGTCGCACTTCTGTTGTTGAGCCACACGCCGCCTGAGTGCAACATCCACACCAGGCCGACGAATCCCTACCTTGTTACGCATGTATATGATTTTTCTTCTGTCCCCATTCAAATACTGCATCTATCCAAGGCTGCGTTCCAATATGAAGCGTCACAATGTTTCAGCTGTCACTCTTTTGGAACGTCGCCTTGGTGATCGGTGATGACTCCGTCCTTTCGCAGACGTGCATGGCCCGCCGAGGTGCTGAGCTGACCTGGCGGGCAGGCACCGCTTGCGCCCCCCCAAGTCCGGTGTCAGACCGCCTTTTCATTAGTGTCGCCGGTGGCGCCATCTCCTTCGAGTAAGGGTCGGATGGCGGCAGCGAAAGCCTTCGCCGTCTCACCGTCCGGCTCAGACTGGACGAATGGCTTGCCGTCGTCACCAGAGACCACCACCTGGGGATCCATGGGGATGGCACCGAGGAACGGCACGCCAGCAACCTTGGCCAGGGCCTCGCCGCCGCCAGCACCGAAGATGTCCGAGCGGTTGCCACAGTGGGGGCAAATGAAGCCGCTCATGTTCTCGATTATGCCGAGGACGGGCACTGACGTTTGCTCACAGAAGCGAATCGAGCGCCTCACGTCTTGAACGGCGACCTGTTGCGGCGTGGTCACCACAATCGCCCCATCAGGCTTGTCGATCAGCTCGATGATGGCGAGGGGCTCGTCCCCTGTCCCAGGTGGACAATCGACGATCAGGTAGTCGAGCGGTCCCCACTCCACGTCGGCCAAGAACTGCTTGATGGCCGTGTACTTCATCGGGCCACGCCAGATCACCGCATCATCCTTACTGCGGAGCAGCAGGCCCATAGACATGACCTTCAGTCCCCCTGGGAGTTCGATGGGCAGAATCCCCGTCTCGGTGCCCTGCACCGGCATTCCATCGATGTGCAGCATCCTGGGGATGCTCGGCCCGTGAATATCGATGTCGACCAGACCTACGGTCTTGCCTGCCATGACCAGCGCCGCCGCTAAATTGGCAGACACGGTGCTCTTCCCGACGCCGCCCTTACCCGACAGCACCACGATCTTCTTTCCAATGGCACACATGCGCGACGCGATGGCCTGGCGCTCGGAGAACCGCTGGTCCGCCTCGCCCGACCGCTGCTTCTGAGCGCCGCACGACGTGTCATCACAACTGGAGCACGTTCTCTGTTCCGTCATAGCTAATTCCTTTCCAAAGACCTCCCCTTCGTCAGCCCCCGCGGCCAGCGCCACCCCAACCACCACCGCCGCCGCGACCACCGCCGCCGCGACCACCGCCACCGCGACCACCGCCGCCGCGGTCACCCCCCTGGCGCTTGCCGCTGCCATCGCCACGACCAAACCCTGAACGACCGCGGCCCTCGCCACTGCCACCAGAACCAGCCGCATCGGTTGGACCGATGGCGGTTACCAGAGCATCGATGGCCGACAACGCCGAAAGCGCCAGTCGCCCCAGCCGTTCGCCGACATCGCCGGGGGCTGCTCCCCTGCGACCGGTCGGGACAGCGTCAATCTCGCCAGTCGTGACCAAGTCCTGCGCGCCATCCATCACAATCTCGCCCTCCTCCATCTCACCTGGAGAGCCTGTTGGTGGAGAGCCTGTTGGTGGAGAGCAGAGCGTGATCCGACTGAGCTGGATATGCTTGCCCCCCCGGCCTCCGCCATCAAACTCAACGAAGTCGACTCCGACCTCGGCCAGCGTCCAGCGGCTCCCTGAATCGCCGTCGTAAGGACCGACGACCTTGACCGGCAGCCCCGCTCCTTCGCTCACGTCGAACCACTTTCCCCGATGGCTGGCGAGCAGCTCTTGATAGGTCGTCATCAACTTCTCCCCGTCGCGCCGAACCTGGTCCTCTGCGACGCCTCCTGTCCCGGCTATGGCCTGCCAGGCCGCCGCCGCGACCGAACCACGGCTCAATAGCTGTGGGTCCCCAGAACAACCTCGACACCGAACTTCTTCTCTAGTGTTATTTTCAGGTCATCGTAATCAATGGGGCACTCAGCCGTCTCCATGGCCAGCTTCATGCACGTCCCCAGGTGAATGACCTCGATCGTCTCATCCAGGTTCTTGACCACCTCGGTCAAGAGCTTCACCCGAGGCACGACTAGTCCGGGACAATCACCGCAATGGGTCATAGCCACGAGCTCAATCTCATCGTGCCGACCATACTCGGCGTTCTTTTCCCTCATTGCTTTGAAACACTTCGCACAGGCAACGCACGAATGGTCTTGAATGCGTTTACAATAGAGCACCGCGATCTTGGCCATAGTTCCTCCTGTTGGTCTGGGTCGTCGTTCAGTCTGGGCAACGCTCGAGGGCCTGCTCGAGATCTGCAAGCAGCTCTGCTTGGTCTTCACAGCCCACCGACATTCGCACCAAGCCGTCGCTGATGCCTGCCGCCTCCCGCGCTTGGGGATTCATGGCAGCATGGGTCATGCTGGCCGGGTGCTGCACCAACGTCTCGATACCACCGAGAGACACCGCCAAGACCGGCAAGCGCAGCGATTCGAGCAGCACGACCCCGGCGCGGTGACCGCCCTTCATCCCCACCGAGATGAGCGCACCCGGGCCATCCATCTGTTTCTTGACGAGCTCGCGCTGCGGGTGGCTTGCCAGGCCGGGGTAGCGCACCCACTCGACCTTTGGGTGTGCCTCCAGTAGCTCAGCCATGGCCTGAGCATTCTGCTGGGCCACGCGCATGCGCAACGGCAGCGTCTGACTGCCCCGCAACGCCAACCAAGCCGGATGGGGATCCATGGTCCCGCCCAGGTAGGACAACACGCTGCGTACCCGATCGGTCAGCTCGGCGCTCTCACAAACGATCATTCCTCCAACCACATCGGTATGACCGTTGATGAACTTGGTGAGGCTGTGCATCACGATATGGGCCCCTAGCTTCAGGGGCCGCTGCAGTACCGGGCTCGCAAAGGTGTTGTCCACCACCATCACGATGCCGTGCTCTCGAGCAAGCTCTGCACAAGCCGCCAGATCGGTGACCTGAAGTGTCGGATTGGCAGGCGACTCGATGAACAACAACTTGGTATTGGGACGGATGGCAGCGCGCACCTTCTCGATATCCGACGTATCCACGAAGCTGTGCTCGACACCAAAGCGCGCAAAGTCGCGCTCGAACACCACCCGCGTGGGGCCGTAGACCGCATCAGTCCCGATCATGTGCTGCCCTTGCCCCAGGAAGGTGAAGGCCAAGGTGCAGGTAGCGGCCATGCCGCTGGCGGTCGCCAGCCCCCCGTGCCCCCCTTCCATGATGGCCACCGCTTCCTCGAGCGCCGCAACGGTCGGGTTGCCCATGCGAGTGTAGACGAACCCTGGTTCGGACCCGGCAAAACGCGCCGCACCTTGAGCGCAACTCTCGAAGGCAAAGGTGGAGGTCTGATAGATGGGCATGCACACCGCGCCGTAGACGGGGTCCGGATGCCGGCCCGCATGGATAGCCTGAGTGGCGATGCTGAATTCTCTGAAGTCTGGGTGGTCTTGATCGCGATTCATGTCTTCCCTCGTTAACCCCCACGAAAACTGATGACTAGCGGCAGCAGCGGAAGCCCTTTGCAGTAATGTTGCCGGCAACGTGGTCACACCGATGGAGCGTCACCGAATCCACACAGTTGAAGGCCCCACCGCGGTACTGCCCCTCCGCCGTGCCGTCATCAGCCAACTCCCACACGTTGCCATTGATGTCGACGACGCCATAACCGCTGCGACAGTCCTCGAACGAGCCAGTGGGTTTGGCGTGGGCGCTGGCGCCGCAGCCTGTTGGCGGCGCAGTCTGCCCGGCCGGCGGCTGGCCATAGCAGTGTGGGTAGGGACAGGTCGCCAACTCTTGACAAGGGCTACCGGTGCCGCAGTAACAGTATGTATCGATGCCGTTGCAGGTCGCCGGGTCGTAGCTGTCGCCATAGGAGTAGACCGTGCCGGCGGGCCCTCGACAGGCCTCCTCGAATTCGGTCGGAGTGCACAGCCGCTTGCCCGCATAAGCGCAGGCCAGCAAGGCCGTGGCCCTCACCACCGGAAACCAGGGCAGCACATTCGGTCGACTGGTCGCCTTGGACTCATCATCACCAAAGGTGACGTCGGTGGCGTCAGGCCGTGAGGCCTCGTAGCGGTCCATGCAGAAGCTGTTCCCAACCGGAACCATGTCTTCCGAACAATTCACTGATGCTCCGTCGGGGAGCACACCCCCGTTGCCGCCGTCGGGCAACGGACTGCAGGCGCCACCAATGCAACCCGTTCCTGGCGGGCAGCGATCGTCCCCAGCACGGCACCCCTCGACACAGTCACCGAGCGAGCAGATCTGGCCCAGCGGACAGTCGCCGTCGACCGTACAACTCGACTCTGGCGGCAGGTGGTCGAAATCCCTGGGAGACGTGCTGCAGGCATTAACGCCTGACACGGCCAATACCACCAGCATGGGAAGCCCCCGGCCAGCGACACTAATGACATGCTTCACAGAGATCATTGACGTGCTGAACGGTGTGGCAATCGTCACAATTGACGATCGGTGGGTTGGCATCGCAATCCATCTCCCATTCGCAGCCACCTTCGGAGCTGTGGGCTTTCACGCTGCCGTCTGGGTTGTGGCACGACTCACAAACAGCGTGAGTGCGATCGATGATCGGGGCAGCCGCGGTCGCAGTTCCGTCATGGCCGCAGGTGTGGCACACGACGCACATCTGCCCGGCTGTTTCGTTGGGCTGACCGTGGCTCATAGGCGGTGGAACAGTAGTGACAGCCGGCGCGGTCGGTTCGGGACTGCTCGAGCTACAGTCCACCAGCGCCACCGCAGCCAGCGAACCGAAGGCCAGCAAACGTGGGGCGCACACCGGGCCATAGCCCCCTCTATGCGTCGTTGGTCTCATGGGTGTGCAGCGCCAGGCGGAACGTGTGCAGAGCTAGCCCCTCAATGACTCCTGAATGGCCTGCCAGGCCTCGGCCAGCGGTGCGGCAAAGGCTGGCAAATGAAAGGGAAGCTCGCCCTCGGCCAAGGCCCGCGCAATGGCGCGATCGAAGGGGATTCTGCCCACCACCGGCGCCGAGGAACGCTCCGCCAAGGCAGCAATGCGCTCCGCAACCTCAGGCGCCAGATCGTATTTGTTGATCAGCACGACGGCCCGCATCCGAAAATGGGCCACCAGCTCGAGCACCCTGCCCAGATCGTGCTCCCCAGACGCGGTCGGCTCGGTCACAACCAAGACCAGATCACAACCGGTCAGGGTGGCGTGCACTGGGCAACCTATGCCAGGAGGACCGTCGACGATGACCAGCCCGATCCCTTCCTGCTCAGCGACCTCTTTGGCTCGCTGGCGCACACTGGCGACCAGCTTTCCCGAGCTCTCTTGCGCAACGCCGAGCTGAGCGTGAACGAGCGGCCCAACAGGCGTCGATCGCTGCAGCGACAAACCAGCCTGGTTTTCGGTGAAGCTCACCGCATCGTCTGCACAGACCAGCGCGCATACGCCACAGCCTTCGCAGGCGAGCGGGTCGACCGTGGGGATCGGGTCGGACGAGAGGGCCTCGAACCGGCAATGCTCGACGCAGAGACCACAGCCACTGCAACGGTCAGGGTCGACGTGAGCGCGCTGACCGGCCATGAAAGGCTCGGAGCTGTCATCGCCGCCACCCATCACCAATGCTAGATTGGCGGCTTCTACATCGCAGTCTGCGGTGACGACCGGACCGGCTTTTCCCGCCAGCTGGGCCAGCGCGGCGACCACCGATGTCTTTCCCGTTCCGCCCTTGCCGCTGATGACGACCAGCTGCTTCAAGGCTCCGCTGACGACGGTCAAGCCCTTCATGACTTCACCTCCTGAAGCAGGTGACTCGCCACGGTCGCCATCAAGTCGCGAAATGGGGCGCTCGCTGCGGCCACAATCTGGCCATGGGCGTAGGCTGTCGCCACCTCCCTCATGAAGGGGATCTCAGCGAGGATCGGGATATGCTCCCCTTCGAGATAGCTCCGCACTCGGTCCGGGCCCAAGTCGGACCGGTTAATCACCGCCGCCATCGAGCGCCCCAGGGTCCGGCACATCTCGACCGTTTGGCGCAAGTCGTGGAGACCAAAAGCGGTAGGCTCGGTGACCAGGAGCGTGAGATCCGCATCGCGGACCGCTTCCATAGCGCTACATGAAGTGCCTGGTGGCGCATCGACCAACACGATCCCGTCGCCAGGAACGTCTTTGAGCAGCCCGGCAATCAGCGGAGTAGCGCGCGCCTCACCTACATCCAGGGTGCCTGAGCGGAACGCCATTTTGGACTCTCCATTGGCAAAACCAGCTGCCAAGGTCCCGATCTCCCGCGGACCTTCGATCAGCTCTTCGTCCGGACAGGCAAGCAGGCAGCCACCGCAGCTATGGCACAACTCGGCGAAGACCATGACGCGGTCGGCAAGGGCGACGATGGCGTTGAACTCGCATGCTTTCTGACACTCACCGCAACCTGAGCAAGAGTTGCCGCGCAGCGCCGGCACCAGGACCGAGAAGCGCCGCTCTTCGGTGAGCTCGGGACGCAACAACAGGTGTCCGTTGGGCTCTTCGACGTCGGCATCGACATAGGTGACCTGGTGCCCGTCCTGGGCGAGCAGCCAGGCCAGGCTGGTCGACACGACGGTCTTACCGGTCCCCCCCTTGCCGCTGGCTATGGCGACTTTCATCGAATGATCTGCAGCTGCATGCGTTCCAGCTGCCCTTGTTGAAACAGGGCGAGCGCCTGGGCGGCCGTCAGCCCTGAAGGGGCAATCCAGGTCACGATTTTCAGGCCGGTCAGGGCTGTGAAGGCCTTCGGGCCGAACCGTCCTGAGACCACCGCCTCGATGCCCTCCTTCTTCATGAGCGCGGCAGCTCCCGTCCCAGCGCCATGGGCGTCGTTGATGGCGGGATTGTCCAGTGCACGGAGGACCTCGCCGGTTTCAGAATCGACGATCAGAAACTGTTCTGCTCTCCCAAAGCGGCCATCCATAGGGGCCGACAAGTCGCCCTGTCCGGCGGCCACGGTGATTGCGATGTGACTCATGCTCGTCCTCCCACGTTGGATCCTTCGCCGCCGTGATCACCACAGCTCTCGGGGTGGTCGTGAGCGCAGGGGACGATCCCGGTCACGTCACCTCGCAGATAGGCAGCGAGCACTTTGCCGACGTTGCCGATGACCCCGGTGGCCACCTCGATGCCGAAGCCATGGAATAGGTTGATGGCCCGAGGGCCCATGCCGCCAGCCAGGATCACATTGGCACCCTGCTGCTGCAGAAACTGAGGCATCACCCCGGGCTGGTGGGCGTCGAAGTAGGGGTTGTCGATCACCTTGACCGTTCCCTGCACGCCATCGACAACCTCCACCATCACGTAGTGGGGACATCGTCCGAAATGACCGCTGACCTCGCCGTCCAAGCCTCGGTCGTCTAATGCAGCAATCGCTATGATCTTGCTGTTCGCCATGAAAATGTTCCTCTTCTGATCCCCCGCGAGCACTCTAGATGAGTCGCCTGGTGGTCCAGGGACCAATGGATCGAGGGCTCAGCCCTCGCCGTCCCCCGAGTCTTGATCGTCGATTTGGGCCAGCAATGCCGCCATGCGGTCATTGGTGGTGGCGAGCTGTGCCTCCAAGGCTTCAATCCGCGTCGTCAGTTGCTGGTCATCGGCAAACGCCGCCGGCGACTCGGCCAGCTCGGGGTCAACCCCGTAGCCCGCACCACGACCGCGGCCATAACCACGACCGCCCTGTCCTCGACCGCGTCCTCCTTGACCACCAAAGCCACGACCCTGGCCACCAAAGCCACGGCCCTGACCACCAGAACCACGACCCTGACCACCAAAGCCACGACCCTGGCCACCGCCTCGGAAACGCCGTCGTAGGCCGAACCCGTCCCCTGGCGCACCATCGCTGACCACATCGTCACCGTCTCCGCGACAGCGTCCCAGTCCACGCCCGGTCAAGGGCCCAGCACTCATCGGTCCTGTTTTGTCAAATCTAGGCATCGTCTCTTCTCACTTTCCTTTGCTGACGACGACTCTTGCTAATGGTGATTCGGTCCGCCCCGTCCCCGGGGACGACCTCGTCCACGAGGTGGGGCGGACTCGAGCGGCGTTGGCACCGACCTCGGCGACCGGCAGCGCTGCCTTGTGCACGAGTGGCTCTGGACTCCGTCCAGACCCTCTCTACAGAAGACACCGATGAGCCGGTCAGCCCTTCCCTCGAGGCCCCATACCACCCGGATCCCGCGACTGTCGGCCGCTGGCCGGAACCGGCGATTGAACCCGCCGCATAGCAGCAGGCTCACGCCGGAAGCGGCCAGTTGCCCCAGCCTCTCGGGCCACGCAACGCCGTCCATCTCGAGCCGTTGTGTTGAGACGACCGCGTCGTCAACCACCTCTGCGATGAGAACCTCGTCCGCGAAACAGAACCGCGGTGCGACCTCTTCACCGAACAGTGGGATTGCCAATCTGGTCGTCGTCATCGTCTCCCTTGGGTACAGAGCACATCCCGTGCCCAAGCGAGAAACACGTAATTACAACGACTTACATGCGCACAGCCGCCATCCCCAGTTCACAACGTTCCAAAGTTGCGCCAAATCGTTGCAGCAGACAACAAATCGTTCATAATGTTTCAAGTGAGCCACCGACCAGCTAGGACTGCACCATGACCGCCGCCCCCGAGCAGCTCCATCCTCTCATCCTCGACAGCATCACCGACGGCGTGTTCACCGTGGACGCCGAATTTCGCCTCACGTCCCTCAACGCCGAGGCGGAGCGCATCACCGGCTTGCATCGCTCCGAGGCCATCGGCCGGCGCTGCTACGACGTGCTGCGGGGGAGTGCGTGCCAGGGAGGCTGTCCGCTGAAGCGCAGCATCGAGACAGGCGAGCCGCAGCGCAACATCCGGGTGACCATGCTGAACGTCGACATGCGATCGATTCCCATCTGCGTGTCGACGGCAGTGATGAAGGACCGGGAGGGCAACTTGGTCGGTGGTGTCGAGATCTTCCGGGACATCTCGGAGATCGAATCGCTCCGCAAAGAACTGTCCGGCCGGGGCGCTTTCGGTGAGATCGTCGGAGCGAGCCCCGCGATGCAGGAGATCTTCCGGCTCATCGTCGACGTGGCAGAGACCGATGCTTCGGTCCTGATCGAAGGCGAGAGCGGTACGGGCAAGGAGCTGGTGGCGCGGGCTATCCATGATTCTTCGCCACGGCGTGACCAACCTTTCGTGACCGTGAACTGCGGAGCGCTACCGGATACGTTGCTCGAGTCAGAGCTGTTCGGCTACGTGCGGGGCGCCTTCACCGACGCCCACCGGAACAAGCCAGGCCGCTTCCAACAGGCCGACGGCGGGACGCTCTTCCTCGACGAAGTGGGCGACTTGTCGGCGGCTTTTCAGGTCAAACTGTTGCGAGCCCTGCAAGAGGGTGAAGTGCAACCGCTGGGCGGGACGGACCCGATCGCGGTGAATGTCCGGGTGGTCGCCGCCACCAACCGAAACCTGGGCGAGCTCATGCACGACGGCTCATTTCGGCAGGATCTCTACTACCGGCTGTGCGTGGTGCCGATTCATGTACCGCCGCTGCGGGAGCGACGGGAGGACATCATTCCCCTGCTGGAGCACCTGTTGCCCCGCCTGGCCACCCGAACGGGCAAGCCCATCGGCGAGATCTCGGCAGCCGCCCTGACTGCCCTCTACGACCACGACTACCCGGGCAACGTCCGCGAGCTGGGCAACATCCTCGAGCGAGCCACGGTGCTCTGCCACGGCGATCAGATCGAGCTGCTCCATCTACCGCCCGCACTGGCCCGCATGGCCCCTTCATCCCCCGGTCAACCTGTGGCGAGCGACGATCTCGAAGGGGCGCTCCCCGCCGCCGAGCTGGGACCAGCAGCGGGTGGCTGGCAGAACCTCAAGCCCTCGGAGCGCCGGGTGCTCAGCACTGGCCGGCCGCCTAGCGGCCCGTCGCCGGTCGACACCAAGGGCGCAACACAGGTGACCCAGGATCCGGCACGAGCTCGGCCCGAGGTTCGGCGGCTGATCGAGACCTTGAACGCCCACAGCTGGAACCGCGGGGCAACGGCCCAGGCTTGTGGGATCAGCCGCACCACCCTGTGGCGCCGCATGAAGGACTACGGGCTAGCCTGAGCTGCGCCCAAAGACGACAGAATCGGTCGTGTATTCACCCTATTGATGGCCCGCCGAGAGTATTGCAGTCTCGCAACCTCGGGCGGCCCGACTATGTTGCGGGGCAGAACCCGACTGCGTCGTGTGGTGTTTCCGCGCTAGGTCACAGCTGCTCCTCTTGACCGCCCCGCGCAGGCTCCTTGAAAGGCGAGAACGATGGCTGAGATCCCCTACGTGTTGGCCTACCTGGCCATTGCCGTATTCATGGTTGCGGTGATTGTCCGTTTCCGCATGTGGTCAAAAATGCCGATGCACATGCGCTGGGAGCTGTATCCAGTGGCCCACGAAGCCAGCAAAGCCCACTACGGGGGCTCCTATCTCGAAGAGACCGAGTGGTGGAAGAAGCCGCGCGAGGTTTCACTGATGGGGGAGCTGAAGGTCATGATCCCCGAGATCCTCTTCCTCGTGGCGGTCAAAGAGAAGAACCCAAAGCTCTGGCTGAGGACGTTCCCCTTCCACTTCGGCCTTTACCTGGCCATCGGATCGGTAGCCTTGATGTTGCTGTTCGGGATGGTCGAAGCACTAGCTCCTGGAGCGCTCGCCACCGCCAACCTCGTCAGTCCGCTGCAAACGATCATCG
The DNA here is from genome assembly GCA_030590865.1 of Myxococcales bacterium. GTDB lineage: Bacteria > Myxococcota_A > Polyangia > Polyangiales > Polyangiaceae > JAPYTK01. Next base: position 18,821 of record JAUVCD010000082.1, read on the forward strand.
TCATCGTCGGCGTAGCTGGCCTGGTCATCGGGCTCATCGGGGCCCTCGGTCTGCTACATCGCCGACTGACGTCGCCGGATCTCAAGGATTTCACCACGGGCGCCGACCTGTTCAACCTGGTGTTCTTCATCGCGGCTTTTGGCTGCAGCCTCGCCACCTTCTGGCTCGTCGATCGGGACGGCGCGATCATCATGGGGTTCACCACCAACCTGGTGAGCTTCAAGCTGGTGGCCTTGCAAGGCACCGGACTCGCGATGCAGCTGCCCTTGGCCTCCATCGTCCTGATGAGCCTGCTGACCGCCTATGTCCCGCTCACGCACATGTCCCACTTCGTGGGTAAGTACTTCGCCTACCACAGCATTCGTTGGAACGACGAGCCCAACCTGCCTGGCGGCAAACAGGAGCCGATCATTCAAGCTCTGCTGAACCGTCCCATCAGCTGGGCAGCGCCCCACATCGAGGGTGACGGAAAGAAAAGCTGGGCCGAGGTGTGCACGACCAATCCTTTCGAGGAGAAGGAAGAGAAGAAGAAGAAGAAGAAGAAGGAGGACGGCAAATGAGCAAGCCAGTTCGCATCAAGGACTTCTCGAAGGGCAAAGGACCGCTGTCGGAGATCACCGCCAAGGACGAGATCCCGCTGCCGCCGCCTTTCGACAAGCCAGAGGACACCCCTGAGTTTGCGCCCCTCAAGGACAAGGCCAAAGACTCGTTCACGCTGCTCGACAACACCATTGCGCTGAGCCTGCCCAACCCCGAATCCAAAGAGGAGGAGGAGCGGCTGGTCAATCTGTTCCTGTCCGGCCTGCGCAAGTGCTTCAGCGAGGACGACAACTGGACCTTCCTCCAGCCCATGGTCATGAGCATGGAGCACTGCGCCAAGTGTCAGACCTGCAACGAAGCCTGCCCCATCTACGAGGAGAGCGGGTTCAACGATCTCTATCGGCCAACCTTCCGGTCCGAGATCATCCGGCGCATCTACTTCAAGTACATCAAGAAGGCCTCGACCTGGGTCCACGGCGACGTCGACTTGAACTGGACGACCATCGCGCGGCTGCTCGAGCTGTCGTTTCGCTGCAACGTCTGCCGGCGCTGTGCGCAAACCTGTCCAATCGGAGTGGACAATGCCCTGCTGACCCGG